>JAPUIP010000023.1 GCA_027296925.1 Candidatus Poribacteria bacterium
GGTGGTGAACTGGAATGGCGCATCATCCAGCGAATAGGCGAACAACGGTAGGGAGGTATCGCTCGAACTTACAAATTCGCTGAAGTGAAACGTAACAGAATTTTGGTGAACCAATCCGCCGGGACCGCTGACAATCTGGACGAGGGGTTCGGGTGGTGTTTGCGAATCGCTCGGAGGGGCGAGAAGAATGAAGGTAAGGCAGATGGTCAAATAGAAAAGACGCCGAAATGGTTTCATTATGAGGTCGATTTGGCTAACAGACTCCCGAAATCTTTGACTGATTTTGAAAGAGGGGCTTGCGTTTGCAGTGGTTGTCTGGGAAGTGGCCAAACTCCGTGAGCGATGGCCATACCGAACGCCTTGAGATCTTCACTCTAGACCTTCCGCTCAGCGGCGTTCGGATTTTATCTGTCCCCACGTGATCGCCAGTTTGGCTTTCACATCGACAGCTCGCGGGCGGCCTGGGCCGCCATTTTTAATATTGAGTCCGGTAACGGTGACATCGTCAAAGCGAGCTTCCGCGTTGGCAACCACCAGTCCCGCTTGTCCAGGCTTAAGGGGTTCAGGATCTTCCGATGTAAAAATCTGATCATTGACCTGAAATTCGAGTTGACCGTCATTGGCGGTTGCCTTGAGCCGATACCACGTATCGATCTCCGCGACAAAAGGGAAGGTCCGCGTGAACCACCGGTTGGGTGTTGCCTTCGTGATCTCTACTGTTCCAAAGAGAAAGTCAATGGAGAACAGGTAACGGGTGTCCTCGTCGCCTCTATCGTGCAACGTGAGTCCCAGACTCGGCGGGTCGTTTTTCTCGTTAACCAATTTCGCACGGCATGATAGCGAGTAGTTCTTCCAATCCAATTCCCCCGTCAGCCACAAGCTCATAAAACCGCGCTTAAAAATCCGTCCAACCGCTTCGCCCTTATTGACCCACCAGTTCTCAACTTGGCGATCCAAATTGTAAATGGTCCACTCCCGCGTATTTCTATCTTCGAAATCGTCACGCCAGGTGCCGGCGAAGCCTATCCCTCCGTATGTCAACACCGCAATCTGCAAAAGCACTATCCACAGCATACAATGAGATCTCATGGGTTTAACCTCCTCCAGATCGTCATCACCACAGACGGGTATCGATGCGTCGATTGAAGTTCGGCACATCCATCATGCGCAAGCGTAACTCACCCATAAGTTCCGGCGGCATCGAGAATTCTACGTCGCCGGACCTGAAGCTGACATTCCGACTTCCGTTGAGTCGCTGGTTTAGACGAACGCCAGGACGCGCGTTGGGGCGCCAGAGCTCCGCGCTAATTTCATGGGCGCGATAACAGCATAAAAGCGCGTGGGCAATTGGCTCAGGTTGCAGAGATCTTCGACTTGCGGAACGTCTGCACCGAGGAAAACCAGATGAGCCGGAGGCAATCCGTCATGTTGTGGTGGATGGCCCGCCATCGCGTCAATGCTGCACGCATCTGTCCCAATCACCTTAATCCCTTTCGAGACAAGGAGTTTCGCCGCATCTTCGCCGAATCCAATCCATTGACGATTGAAACTCTCCTGATATGCGAGCCGATCCATTCCCGTTCGCATAAATACAATGCTTCCGGCGGGAATGTCACCGTTTTCAGTAATCCATCTTTCAATGTCTTGTGCGGTGACGATGTCTTCCGGCTGTTTAGTTGCAGAAAGGTCCATGAGCACCGCATTCCCCGTCAATTTATCCTGCGGAATTTCCGCAACGGTAAACCCGCCGGCGTACATCAGGCACGGCACATCAATATGCGTCGCGCAATGCCCGGATAGATCTACCCGGCTCTCGAAGTAGCCATCCTGCTCGATTGTGGCGGTATCGTAGATCTTGACCGGATCAATGGGAAGTTCGCGAGGGCTGTTTTCATCAACGGTGTAAGAGAGGTCGATCACTTTCTCAAAATTGAGTTGCATTTTCATCCCCTTCTTTTCTTTCGATTTTTCCTTACAGGTTTCGGCAATTATAGCATCGTAACGCATCAAAATCAAGTGTAGGGTTCGGTTTGGAAAAAGGGTTGCGCCATCACATATCGTTGTGCTACTATCTGGCTGCCGATAGTCTTGTGAACGCGCAGCGGGGATTTTACATTTATTTGTTGTGTCCATTTCATCGGTTATCCTGAACAAACAGGCGACCTTTTTCGTCTAATGAATAGCGGAGGCGCAACCGATAGAAATAGTAACCACGCTGATTGGTCATAACTAAATTTCGGAATGCGGATTTCGGATTGCGGATTGAGAAAAACCGCACAGATTCAGGCTTCTCCGAGTCTAAAATGTATAGTTTAATTCCGAAAATTAGTTATACCCTTCACGACTACGACAAACTTCCCATTCGGATGAAGGAGCGTCCAATGAAAATCAGGAGAAAAATGATCGTTGTTTTACTGATGTGTTGCGGTCTGAGCTTGTTCTTCTTCAGCTTGCAACACAACAGTGCATACACGCCAGGTGACGAGTCTAAAAATCGGCCGGGCCCGGATCGCCAAGATGAGAGACAGATGAAAGAACAGAGCGACCAGAACCACAGAAAACCTCCGCGCGAGCGAGCGAGGCAGGAACGCGATGGGCGTGACGACGAATCCGGAAAACCGACGGATTTTTATCGTAGCGTTGTAGACAACAACCTATTCCGACCGCTGGGCTGGCGAAAGCCAAACCGTGAACCGGCGTATGTGCTGATTGGCACCTGGATCCAATCCGACGGGGAAATTGCGAAGGCCCTTGTGATGGAAAGAAAATCCAATCAACTCTATTACGTATCCACCGGCGAAAAGGTTGGAAAAGCGACGATCGAAAAAATTGAAGCGACTCAAGTGAGCCTCAACACGTCGGGGAAAATCATAACACTCAAAGCAGATTCGATGCAATTTCTCAGCGGAACTCCCTCCGCTGGCGATGAATCGCCCAAAGGTGGCACACCTGAGACTGCTGGCAAAGGCCCACGCAAGAAAAAGCGCCTCGACCGGAAGCCGGAAAACCGAGAAGGTAATGGGCAGAATTGGGGACAGATACGGGATAAATTCCGCAACGCGACGCCGGCAGAACGTCGTGGGATGATCCAGGAATTCCGACGACGTGGTGGCGGTAGTGGGCGGCGCGGAGGCGATGGTGGCCGCCGCGTTATCAGGCGACGATAATCCGCAAGAATCAGGATCGATTCATGAGACTTGAAATCGACGGAAATTACGGTGAAGGGGGCGGTCAGATTCTGCGATCGAGCCTGAGCCTGTCTGCAATTCTTCAACAGCCTATCCGCATTACGAATATACGGGCAGGGCGGAAAAGATCTGGGCTTGCCGCGCAACACTTGACTGCCGTCAATGCAGTTGCCGCCATCACGAACGCTGAAGTGATGGGTGGATCGCTTGGCTCACAAACGTTGACCTTCATTCCCCAGGAAATTCGCGGTGGTCACTATACCTTTGATGTCGCCGATATTCGTCCAAGCGCGGGCTCACTATCGCTGGTGTTCCAGGCAATCGTACTGCCGCTCGCGCATGCCGATGCAGCCTCAACCGTTACCTTGCGGGGGGGAACGCATGTCCCCTGGAGTCCAAATGTTCACTATCTTCAGCGGATCTTTTTACCGATGGCGGCGAAATTTGGTTTCCACGGTTCGCTGACGTTGAACCGGTGGGGCTGGTACCCGAAGGGCGGCGGAGAGGCAATCGCAAAAATCCAACCGACATCGGATTGGCGCGAGGTCGATCTGCGGAGCCGGGGAAAACTGAAAGCGATTCACGGCATCTCTGCGGTTTCCAATCTACCCGACCACATCCTCAATCGCCAGCGCAACCAGTGCTTGAAACGCCTGGCGCAATTGGACTCGCCGGTCAACATCGATCCGGTCAAGGGGAAGTCGATTGGCCCAGGAACGCTGGTGTTTCTCAAGGCGGAATTTGAGAATATCCAAGCTGGATTTTCTGCGCTCGGTGCACGCGGAAAACGCGCGGAGCAGGTCGCGGATGAAGCCTGCCAGGAACTGCAGGATTTTCTGGCATCAGACGCAGCGATTGAGCCCCACCTTGCGGATCAACTCATCCTACCTATGGCACTTGCGAAGGGCGAATCCCGTTTTACAACTTCTCGAATCACGCGACATCTGACCACAAACATCTGGCTGGTTCAACAGTTTTTACCCGTGAAATTTGAAGTGAACGGCGCCGAAGGGGAACCGGGCGAAATCGTGAAACATGGGCTGAGATCAGATATGGGTGAATGACGCGCCATGCTCCCCAAACAATCAGATCTATAAAATGCCATGATCGATACAGATCAGATTTCCACACTCGTCCAGCACGGCATTTCAGGGAAGATTTTCCCCGGTGCGGTCGCCTATATTGCTGTAGGTGGCAAGGTTGCCTACCACGAGGCGTTTGGGCAGCGAATGATTCAACCCGCCATCAAGCCGATGCAGCACGAAACGATTTTCGATCTCGCATCGCTGACCAAGCCCATTGTCGTTGGAACGCTGATGCTGCGCCTTGTTGAAGCCGGCGAAGTGGAACTTCACACCGCCGTCCATGATTATCTGCCCGAATTCGCACATCGACAGGTCAAAGTGCTTCATCTTTTGACACACACCTCTGGGTTGCCGGCGTGGCACGCTACCTACCTTGAAGCCGAATCCAAAGAGCAAGCCGTCAACTATCTGGGACAGATGCCTTTAGCGTATCCGGTGGGAACGCAGGTCGTGTACAGTTGCTTGGGGTACATCCTGCTCGGTAAGCTCATTGAGCGATTAACAGGAGAGCCGCTCGATCGATTGGCACAAGAAGCGATTTTTCGCCCGCTTGGAATGAATCGGACGCGATATAACCCACCCCCGGCCTGGGCGGATCGGTGCGCGGCGACGGAGGATTCCAGCAGTTTTGAAAAACGGATGGTCAATTATCAGCGATATGATTGGCGGCGAGGCGTCATCGTTGGCGAGGTCCATGACGAAAATGCCCATTTTCTCGGCGGCGTGTCGGGCAATGCCGGTCTGTTTTCTACAGCGGGCGATCTGGGGAAGTTTTGCCAGATGCTCATCAACGGCGGAGGTGGCATCCTGACGCGGGAATGCATCCAGCAGATGGACATCGTTCACACCGCCGGGCTAAACGAATCGCGGGGACTCGGCTGGATTATATTGGAAGACGGCTCGCTTTATCACACGGGATTTACCGGAACTTCGATTCGGGTTAATCTTGAAAGGCGGATGTTCGCCATCCTGCTCACCAATCGCGTTCACCCTGACGCCTCGCGTCCCGGCATCCTTGACTTTCGCGCCAAATTTCATCAAGCGATTTTTGACGAGCAGAAAAACGCATGAATCCACCATCCCATACCATGCAAGTTGGTTTGAGTATTTTACTCGGCGAACGGCTCGCTCTCGTTAAAGGACGGTCTGTTGGATTAATCACGAATCAAACGGGGGTCGATGCGCAACTGCGGAGCAACGTTCTGCTCTTCGCCGAACATCCCCACGTTGAGCTTGCCGCGCTCTTCAGCCCGGAGCATGGCATCTGGGGAACTGTTCAAAATGGCGCGCATATCGCTCCCGCCATCGACAAGCAGCGGCAGATTCCGATTCACAGCCTCTATGGAGAGACACGCCAGCCAACGCCGGAAATGCTCGCGGGAATTGATGTAGTGGTTTACGACATCCAGGACGTCGGGGCACGTTTTTACACTTTCGTCTCGACGCTACTTCTCGCCATGAAAGCGGCGGCGGCCAGCAATGTTGATTTCATCCTGCTCGATCGACCCAATCCCATTTGCGGTGATCGCGTTGAGGGCAATACGCTGCAACCGGCGTTTCAGTCCTTTGTTGGACAGCATTCGCTTCCAATTCGGCACGGTATGACTGTGGGCGAGCTCGCCCGGCTTTTCAAGGCAGAGCTCAATTTAGACCTCCAGCTTGAGGTTGTGCCGATGCACGGCTGGCGGCGATCGATGTGGTATGATCAGACAGGGCTTCCATGGGTGCCGCCCTCCCCCAATATGCCGACTCTCGAAACCGCAACATTATATCCCGGCGCGTGTCTCATCGAAGGCACGAACCTGTCCGAAGGACGAGGCACAACGAAACCGTTTGAGTGGATAGGCGCGCCGTGGATCGATGCGGATCGGTGGGCAGAAACGTTGAACGATCTATGCCTACCGGGCGTTCGCTTCCGTCCTATCCATTTTACGCCCGCCTTTTCCAAATACGCCAACCAACCGTGTGATGGCGTGCAGATTCATGTGACGGATCGGGATGTCTTGAAACCCACCGAAGTGGGCCTCCATCTGATCGAAACCGCCATACGCGACTATCCGGATCGATTTGCATTTTGGGAAAACCGCGGTCGATATTTCTTCGATTTACTGGCTGGCACGGCTGACCTGCGGTCGTCGCTTATGGCTGGTGAACCATCGACCGAAATCCTTCAGCGTTGGGAAAAGGATGCGGCGGCGTTCGCCAATCGACGCAGGCGATACGTGCTTTACAACTGAGCGTCATCGTTTTAACTATCCCTTCACAATTTCTGCACGGGCGGTGTGATGGCCGACCGCACCGGCGGGCTCAACATCAAACCCCATTTCTCCTTGAATCAACCCATCATTGGCAACCGCTCTCGCGTAGATTTCGATCGTCCCGGGCTCCTCGGGCGTCTGCCATGTATATTGCCAGAGATACCACGCCAGCGGTGAGTCACTCGCCCAGATCTCCGTTTTTTCCCACGTTTCACCGCCATCAACACTCACTTCAACGGCTTCAACGCCTCCATGATTCCCACTGTCGAATGCCGCACCACTGATCGTGTACGTGGCGCCGGCTTGAATCTTCTCATCGCTGCCGGGCGTACCGATTACCGTCGCTAGCTTGACTCGCGCCACGGAATCCCATCCCCGTTTTTCCCAATAGCTTTCATGTGATTCTGCAAGCGCGATGTTCCTGATCCATTTGGGATTCTTCGTGCCGTAGTGCCCTGGATTGAGGAACCGCACGGGGAAACCGTGCTCGCGCGGGAGGACTTCGCCGTTCATTTTGTATGCCAATATAGCTTCCTCGCGCATCGCACGAGCCATAGGGACTGCTGTATAATAGCCGTCGTCACAACGGAACACGACGACTTTTGCATCGTCTTTAACCCCCACTTTCTGAAGGAGATTCCGCAGAGGTACACCGGTCCACGTCGCATTGCTCATCTGTTCCGTGCCGATTGGATCGCCGATACACTTCAGTGTCCGCATCGTCGTGACAGACTCCATGCTCGTCAGTTCGTCATAGGTCACCATCATCGGTTTTTCGATCAGTCCCGTGATCGCCAGTCCCCAGTGTTCAGCCTTGATGAGCGGCGCCTCCCCGATCTGCTGAAGGTAGAATTTGTCGTTGGGAGTGATCATCGAAGGGGGCTTCAGCACCATTTTCGGATCATCGTTTTCCGCATCAATATAGTGAAGCGGCAACACTGTTCCCACCGCACTGATCGCGGTAATCTTCAGAAATTCTCTGCGTCTCATGATTTCTCTATCTATTCAGATTCACTCGCCGGCTTCAAGCGTTCAAGCGCCGATTGCACTTCGGCATCTTCAGGCAGAATTTGGGCAAGTTCGTGAAGGTGTTTTGTCGCCAGATCCAATTTTCCAACTTTTTCATAAGCAAGGGCAAGGTTATATTTTGCATCAAGTAGATTCGTGTCCGCTTCGAGAGCGTTTTCAAAAGCCTCGATGGCCGAATCCAGTTTTCCCGTTTCCATGTAGAGTATCCCCAGATTGCATCGTGGAATTGCCGGTTGTGCCGAATGCGTCACCGCAAACGCTAACTCTTCTTCCGCTTTTGCGTCCTCTTCGAGAATCAGATAAAGAAAGCCGAGATTATTGTGCAACATGCCGTTGTCTGGCGATGATTTAAGCCCTTGCTGCAAAACTGTTGTAGCCTCCTCCAATTCGTTGCGCTTAAAGTGGATGACCGCCAGTCGATTGAGCAGCTCCGGGGCGTTGGGCAGATTCGCAAGTTCGGATTGGAGTTGTCGAAGTTCGGTCTCATGACCTGTTTTTGGGGCGATGACATGGCTCGCGGTTGGGACGAGAAATTCGGCTCCCGTTATCAGTACGTATTTGGGCGGGCGTATCCGGTTATACGGTGCCAGCGCTTGATACCTCCGATATTTTTTGGGGTAAATCTTGCTGCGATACCGCTGCGCCAGCAGGCTGATATAATCCGTCGCGAGGATTGTATGCCGAATATCCGTATACCTCCGCACCGGATAGCGCCCAATCAGGAAATTCGGATCGGGTTTCGGGCTTGGTGATGGCGGCGGTGGCTCTTCAATGGCCGGTGCTTCCTCTGTTAAGATCTCTTGAGTTGGTTGTGTCCTTTGAGGCAAATCGATCTGGGGCAGCTTAATCTGTTTGACCTGCGCATACAGTGATTGGAAAGGGACGGTCAATGCCGTAGACACGGATTGCCAGGGAACAACCAAAATCAGCAGCGCGATCATCCCAACACTGCCGATTATGCCAGAAACGCCAAGTATCACAGGCATCAGGTTTCGCGATGGTCGTTGCGGTAAATTTATCGGCTGTCCCGGCAATGGGGGAAAGGGTACCATGCCGATTTCATTCCGTAGCCGTTTGCTGAACTTTTTGTTTGCCACCTGTCCTCCTCACGAGCTATGAATGTCGAGTTGCGCGTGCCATCGCTGTCAGTCGTTGGAGGAGTGGGCGAAGCGCCTCAGGGGCTGCCGCTTCGCCTACTTCTACCGTATGCCGTTGCCCTTCGTCTTCCACGGTCAACTTGTATTGAAATCTATCGGCGCCCGGCGCTGTTGTCGTGTACGCCGCCGATAGATCAAAGAATGCAGCGGCGTGCACCATGTCGCGCAGCTCGCGTGCCACTTCCGATGACAGAGAATCCGTGTCCACCGTGGTTGTCATAAGCATCCCGGCAAAGCCGCCGGTACGCTCAAAATGAATGCGCATGGCCTTCTCCTTTTTAGCATTTACGGTGTGCCTTTGACTTAACGCCTGCCGCCAAACAGGGCTGCGGGCGCGAGCAAACACCCTCCGGGTCTGTCGCCGGTTTCACCTCCACCGGCACTCTCGATAGTTATCCCGACTTCAGCCCAGCCGTGGCGGACAGCGCGTTGCTCCAGACTGCCATTCCCAAAGAGGTCTCCGGCAGCCTGAAACGTTAAGTTCGCGGCATCCTGAAAATTCGATCTGACCTGGAGTTTGTCTCGCAAGGTGATGTACCAGATTCGACCAGTCTTTTCCCATGCATGACCGCCAATCTCTGTTGCCGCGACGTAGAACGCATGGTTGGGGATGCCTGAGTTGATATGGACGCCCCCATTGTCGTAATCGACGTCCTTGTAGTCCCGCATGTGGCCGGGTTGAGGGTCTGTGCCGAGCGCCGTATCCTCATAAGCCGTCCCCGGCGCTTTCATCGATCGGATGCCTTGCCCATTGACATTCGGTGTGAAAAGTCCCGCTCCAATGATCCAGTCTGCGTCTGCCGCGGTTTGATTCAGCGTCCGCTGTTTAACCAGGGTACCGAAGACATCGGAAAAGGATTCGTTGAGGGCGCCCGGCTGCTCCCAATAGATGAGTCGGGCTTCGTACTGGGTCACTCCGTGCGTCAGCTCATGTGCGATAATATCGATAGCAATGGTAAAGCGATTGAACAACCGCTCGGCTTCAGGGAGGTCTTCATCGCCATCGCCATAAACCATCTGGGCGCCGTTCCAGAAAGCGTTGTCGTAGCCTTGCTGGTAATGCACCGTAGAGTCCAGCCGCAGGCCGTTGCCATCGATGGAATTGCGTTCGTACACGTCTTTATACAGGTCAAAAGTGGCGCCGGACCCATCGTAGGCCTCGTCCACGACCGCATCCCCCGTGGCGGCGTCCCCTTCACCACGCACCTGGCGGCCGGGGAGTTCCGATCCATTATCGGCGCTGTAGATGATGCGCTGTTTCTCGGGCACCAGTGTCGGTGCAGCGAGGGCTGCAACTTCGGTCGTCGCCTGGCGTTGTCCACGGAACTGTTCGGAGACTGTTAACGTTCTCAATGCCCACTCTCGCTGTGTTGGCGTACCCCGCTCTGAAATCTCTCGCAACATATACGGCGGAACGATACACTGAATCGGGTGAATTCTCGTCGTCATTTGAGTGCTTCCTTCTGAATCTGTGGGTGGTAATTTCCGGCTGAGATTGCCGCCCGCTTTTCGTGAAAGTAACGCTTTCGCTTCATTGCAAAGTAGACGAAACCCTTTGTATGATCCGATCGTTCACAACGAATCTGAATCTGTCATTTTCGCTGATACCGCCTCATCGATTGGCGCACCGCCGCCCCCTCACTCAACGCTGATTTTCTTCTGCTCCCTGGCGCTGTCATAGAAAGCGTCAAGGATTTTCATGAACGTGTAGGCATCCGCGGCGGAGACGTCGGGCTCGACCGCGCCGGCGATCGCCATTGCAAAATGTTCGACCTCATAGTAGAAAACGGGCGGATTCTCCGGAGGATTACTGTGCTCGATCTCTAGCGGTTCATCGATTTCCTCACGGATAAACTCTGAATCCCTGAATCGGGAGATCGCCCCACCCGTGATCGCGCCGGTGGAGCCGTAAAGCTCAACGATGGTTGGGGTGGGGGTATGAACCATCCGGGAGCAGTCGATCTGAATGGTCCTGTTCCCTTCAAATCCAACGAGTCCGGTAAAGTAGTCCTCAGCAGGCCCCTCGGGGCCATCGTATACAGGGTAGACCGCGTGCGCCGCGGCGAAGGCCCATTCGGGCTGGGGACACCCCATCCACCACCACGCCAAATCCAGCTCATGCGAATAGTGCTGCCCTAAAGAACCTCCTTTCTGGCCATAGACATGTAACCAGCGTGTATTGTCGTTCAGCGGTGGAATCGTGTTGTATTTGCCAAAGATACGCGCGTGGTAGACCGCTCCAATTTTGCCAGCCAGCGCCGCACGACGAATTTTGCGGTTGTTGGGGAAGTGGCGCATGAAATAGCAGAATTGCAGCGTCTTGCCTGTTTTCTTCGCGGTGGCGTCCATCTCCAGAATCTCTGATGCACGAATCGCATGCGGCTTTTGCACTAGCACATGCTTACCCGCATGGAGGGTGTCGAGCACCATTCGAAGGCGGCCATCGGGAGACGTGGCGAGGTACACCGCATCAATTTCGGAATTATTCAGCAGCTCATGGTAATCGGCGTAGGCGTGAGATAAGGAAAACTCTCCGGCGACGCTATCGCGGCGGGTGGCGTCGAGGTCTGCCACTGCAACGACGGTTGTGCGAGGAACCGCGGTGGCGGCCAGGACGGCTTGTCTTCCCGCCCATCCGCACCCGACGACGCCAAGGTTAATGGTCTGATTTGCCATGCGAGGAATCCTCCTTCGGCTATCATATTGCGTGCCAATTCTCACGCATCAACTCAACGCTTCCAGCAATTCCTTTTCGCTGTAGCGCAGGGCACGAGCGAAAGCGCCTTCACCGCGATAGTTGGGCTCATTCCACTGCCGCGGTGCGCTATAGTACGCCGTCACGAGTTGGTCCCCCAACCTGACGGTGGATGGGTAGCCCAAATCATTATCACCGACCTCGTCGCAGACAATCAACCGGG
This sequence comes from Candidatus Poribacteria bacterium, assembly GCA_027296925.1. GTDB lineage: Bacteria > Poribacteria > WGA-4E > WGA-4E > PCPOR2b > JAPUIP01. The sequence continues at coordinate 11,636 of JAPUIP010000023.1, forward strand.
CCGCCCAGGTTCGCCCCTGATCCTTACTCAGATAGGCTTGCACACCGAAAGGGTCGTGCCGAACGCCGAAGAACATAATGACCCAGCCATTCGAAAGCAGCATCAGGTCAGCGGGATGCTCACGCGCACCCGTCACCGCTGCCGGTTCAGTCCACGTCATGCCACCGTCGGCGGAACGGCTGGTCGCCAGTAACGCGCCACGATCGTCGGAGCGAAATGCCGCAAGCAGGTCGCCATTTGGCAGCGGTAGCAACGCAGTTTCGTTGTACCCCTCAGCAATCAGAGTCGGCGCCTCCCACGTCCGCCCGTTGTCCTGCGAACGCAGGATGTAAGCGTGATCGCGCGTTTTTTCCGTTGCCCCGACGCGACTTCCATAAATCGGCAGCAGCATGGTACCGTCAGGAAGGTTAACGATGTGGCCGTAGGCGGAATACTTCTCCATTGGAGCGTAGTTGAGCGGCTGCGGCGTCTCCCACGTCAAGCCGCCGTCGTTCGACCATGTGACGCGCATTTGCACCCGGCGCAAGTCTCTCGCCCAACTGCCGTCTTCGTTGTAAGAGCCCTGAGCGTGATAGGCGAGAACCACCGTCCCGTCCGGCGCTTGACCGACCGCTGGATTGCGGTCATCTACTTCCGTGTCCACAATGACGGTCGGCGACCCCCACGTCACACCGCCGTCCAGTGAACGCACCGCGTCGAGCCGACCGGTAATACCCACATGTCCTGCGCCTGCCCGCAGAACGGCAAGAATTTCTTGGCCGCGCGGATTGATAAGCACGGGAAAGTAGCCTGCATCGCGGCAGAGGTAAACTTCCGCCGCAGAGGGAAGTTGACGCAAATCGACAGAAATCATCGTTGACTCCTTTTGTAAGGATCAGAGACGAGTCATGATATTTCTCAAAGAAACGATTGAGATCAGCAGAATACGGTCGCCGATTATAACCTACCACCAAATTGGTGTCAAGCGATAAAACAGCGAAGTGGCAATACAATCAGGCAATCAAGCAAATGAATTCTGGGCAGATCAGACATGGATTGTCTCGACGAATAGGCTTCGGTTCCAGGGAAAGTGCGGAGCTTATTTTTTTGTTGCAGAGATCGCGTTCGTCTGCTATCATGGTGCGTATAATTCTGATCAACTTGTCCATCGCGCAAAACACAAAACGGGAATGAATTCACACTGACGCTACTGACACATTGACTTTCTGCTGCACATTTAAGGAGAGCCTATGAAAATTGCCATTCTTCACGGTCCAAGAGACCTGCGCATTGAGGAGCAGCCTCTCGACACAGACAACCTGAAATCTGACGAAATCTGGATTGAGACTGAGATCAGCGCGCTGAAAATCGGAACAGACCGCGGCAACTACGAGGGAGCGGAGCGGGTTCCGGGTGCACCTGACTACCCCAGATGGGTTGGGGACAGCAATCTGGGCGTTGTGCGAGGCGTGGGCAGCGCGGTCACCCAGGTCCAGGTGGGGGCTCGAGTCGTCACCCGGCAGCCCCACCAATCCGAATACATCACCGACGAGTCCGCCAGTATCATCAAAGTGCCGGAAGGCGTCCACCCGGAGGATGCCGTCTACACACACCTCTACGCCCTCAGCAGTCACTGTTATCGCAAAGCCCATTTCCAACCGGGCGAAAACGTAGCCGTTGTCGGGCTGGGGGTACTTGGGCTCGGGGCAGTTGCACTCGGTCCGCTCTTCGGTGCGCGAGTGGTGGGAATTGGCAATAGCCCCATCCGCCTGGAGATGGCAGAGCGGATGGGAGCACACGCGGCGTATATGTCCGACGATCCGGACCTCGAAGCAAAACTGGACGCCGTTACCAATGGCACCGGCATCGATCTGGTTATCCTCACCGCAAATCCCTGGCCCGCTTACCGGACCTCCTTACAGATCGTTCGGCCAAACGGTCGCGTCTCCATTGTTAGTCTACCGGGTCGTGGTGAACCGCCGCTCGA
>JAPUIP010000230.1 GCA_027296925.1 Candidatus Poribacteria bacterium
CCGGTGAGCAGTTCTGGACACCTTGTATTGGCGCAACATTTTCTTGGTTTGAAGGAACCGCAGATCCGCTTCGATGTGATGCTTCATCTCGGGACGCTCGGCGCGGTGGTCATCGTTTACTATCGATCGATCTGGTCGTTGGGCCGAACAAGCCTTTCCAGTGCCGCCAACGTGAATTTTTACCGACATCCCATCCGCATCATCAACAACGCACCCGATCTCAAATGGGTCTGGTTCATCCTGCTTGGCTCAATTCCAACTGGGCTAATTGCCATTTTATTCAAAGATCAGTTGGAAGCACTCTTTGCCAAACCGATGGTTGTCGCCTGTATGCTAATCATCACCGGTCTTATCTTGCAACTGCCACGTCTGAGACGAAACGGGTTGAAAATGGATTCCCCGTTACGGGCCTGGCATGCACCACTCATCGGCATCGCTCAGGGATTCGCTATCACGCCGGGGATTTCCAGATCTGGCGCAACGATCTCCCTTTCGCTGTTATTCGGCATCTCTCCGCGGATTGCGGCCCAGTACTCGTTTCTCCTCTCCATTCCCGCCATTCTTGGAGCGGTCCTCCTCAAGCTCAAAGACGTAACGGAAATCACGATTGCGCCCACCGTTATCGCAATCGGCATGCTGACTTCGTTTGTCGTGGGTTACATCGCCTTGCGCATCCTGCTCGCTATGCTCAATCGGGGGAGATTGTCCGTCTTCTCCTACTACTGTTTCGTGCTGGGAGGGGGCGTAGTTCTGATTAAGCTCGCGTTGTAAAGCGCATCAAGTTTCGGAAGAGGTACGGCTACTGATCGGATACTTTGATCAGTCGTTTGCCGATATTATCCCCTTTCAGCATGCCGATGAACGCAGCAGGCGCGTTTTCGAACCCCTCTACAATATCTTCTCTGTACTTCAGTTTTCCCGCCTTAATCCATTCCGCCATCTGCCGGCGGCCTTCGTCATGTTTGTCGGCAAACTCAAAAACGAGAAATCCTTCGATCTTTGCCCGCTTGGTGATCAGGTGCCACAGAAAGCGTGGGCCGAGTTCTGGATTTTCCAGATTGTATTGGGAGATCTGGCCGCAAATCGAAACTCGCGCCTTCACGTTCATCAGGGGAAAGACCGCATCGGTGATCGCGCCGCCGACGTTGTCAAAATAGACGTCGAGCCCGTCTGGACACAGCTCCTGCAGCTTTTCGCCATAATCTTCGGTCGTCTTGTAATTGAAGGCGGCATCAAAGCCAAGTTCGTTGGTGACATAATCGATTTTGCGATCGCTGCCAGCGATGCCGACCACCCGACAGCCTTTGATTTTCGCGATTTGCCCCACGAGGGAACCCACCGCACCGGCGGCGCCCGAGACCACAACGGTTTCCCCCGGCTGCGGCTGGGTGATCTCCAATAGACCGAAGTATGCGGTCATGCCGGGCATACCGAGTACGCCGATCGCCGTGGATATAGGAGCAAGCGTCGGATCGACCTTTCGAAGATTGTCCCCATCGGATAGTGCATACTCCTGCCAGCCCAAACTTCCCTCGACAATATCTCCCTCCTGAAAGTCGGAGTGATTCGAGGAGTTGACTTCGCCAACAATACTGCCTATCATGACCTCGCCAATTTCGACATATGCGGCGTAGGAAGCTCTCGCATTCATGCGTCCACGCATATACGGGTCTACGGAGAGGTATATGGTGCGTACAAGCACTTGTCCGGCGTCGGGCGTTGGTATAGGCGCGGAAACCAGTTTGAAATCCGAGAGTTTAGGATAGCTAACAGGCCTGGCGGCTAAGGTAATTTGCCGATTGATGTTTGCCATTGAGATGTTTCCTCCAAAGTAGGGGCTTAGTCTGCTAAACCCTCAACCAAAAATAGAATGCCTCTTGGTTAAATCTCATCCATTTGACACTCGAAACAGTATCCCAAGATCTCGTTTCTATATTTCATTGGTCTAAATTTGTGCGTTTGGCAGACCGCTTCTTGGAGCGCATTGATCTCCGGTTCTCTGAACTCGATGATTTTACCACATCGCAGGCAGATGAGGTGGGCATGTTGCTGGAGTGCGTGGATATGTTCATAATGAGAATGCTTTTGTGCGTCGATCACTTCGGTGAGCAGCCCGCTTTTGGCGAGCAAGGGTAACGTCCTATAGATTGTCGCTCTAGAAACCGAATACCCGTCTTGGCGCATACGGACCAAAAGATCCTCCGCTTGAAAGTGATCATCGTAAGCGAAGATCTGTTCAAGAATCGCCTTTCGTTCTGACGTCAGTTTGAATCCATTGCTTTTCAGGTATTCTCGAAATTTCTCGACAAATTTCGGGTGGATCGATTTTCTTTTTTCCATGATCACGATCTCCTTATGTTAGGAACGATGGGGCGATAAAACAATCGGGGTCGGCGTTGATAAGTTTGGAAAGTTACGCGGTACATGGGACACATCACGCTTCATTCGTGGATTGCCGATGAAACACTTCTTGTGCCGCAGTCACCCCGGCACCGATTGGCACATCGTAACCAATTTCTGCCAATCCCCTTTCGAGTGCAGAGATTGCTACGATCACGTCATATTCACCCATCCAGCCAAGATGCGCGATTCGAATGATTTTACCGCTCAATCCGCTTTGTCCGCCGGCGTAAGTGACCCCGTGCTTTTCGCGCATCATTTTTACAAATGCCTTCCCATCAACCGCCTCCGGCAAACGGATGGACGTTAAGGTGTTTGCCGGATTGGAGGCAAAGAGGTTGAGTCCAAGGGCTTTGACTGCACTTCGCGTTGCTTCGGCGAGTCGGGCGTGACGTGCAATGACATTTCGGACGCCCTCAGAACAAATTAAATTCAGCGCATATTGTAACGCAACGATAAACGTGATTGCTGGCGTGTAGGGCACGGAACCCTCTAAGCCAGATTCACGCGCTTTCCGGAGGTCAAAATAGTATCTCGGAAGATCCGCGCTTTTCGTCGCCTCCCACGCCCGATCGTTCAATGTTGCAAAGCCGAGCCCCGGCGGTGTCATCAGCCCCTTCTGTGAGCATGAGACAACGACATCCACCCCCCAATTGTCCATCTGCAGATCGTCCGCGCAAAGTGCGCTGACCGCATCGACGACGAGCAACGTCGGACGTTCTTTGGTGATCTGGGCGAGGCTTTCAATGTCGTGCAACGCCCCGGTTGACGTCTCGCAGAGCGTTGACAGCACAGCTTTCGTTTCCGGACGTTTACCCAGTCGCTCCGCCACCATCTGCGGGTCAACGGAATTTCCCCACTCGACATCGATCGCATCAAATTCAACACCGTAAGCGGTACAGAGCTCTCCCCAGCGTTCGCCAAATTTGCCGCTCCGGATGACGATAACGCGGTCGTTGCGAGATAGCAGATTGGTCACGGCGCCTTCCATCGCGCCGGTCCCAGAGGACGTCAGAAGCATGACGTCGTTCTGGGTTTGGAAAACAGCCTTGAGCTTTTCCAAGACGTCTTTGATCAGTTTAACTGCCTCTGCTGATCGATGGTAGTCGATCGGACTCGCCATCGAAAGCAACGCTTCCGGCGGAATCGGTGTGGGACCTGGGGTAAACAGAAAGTGCTTTTTCATAACGGCTATCACTCCTTTTTTGTAATGCTGGTTTGGGAGGCGTCGCATTGGGAGATTATACCAGCCAAAGTTGGTACAAGATTTAAGTAATTTTCAAAAAGAAAGTAATGGTTTGTAGTAAGGCGATTCATCGCCGTCCCAAACGCGCAATGAATTGCGCTACTACGAACGGAATGTATAGTTTAATCCTGAAAATTACTTACGTTTTACCTGACACGCTCGAGTGTAAGCAGTCGCTGTTTCCAGTGCAGGCCACCGGAATAACCACCGAGTCCACCATCACTGCGGATCACGCGATGACATGGGACAATGATTGGCAGCGGATTCGCGCCCATCGCCCCACCGACAGCTCTCGCGGATTTCGACCTGTGAATCTGCTGCGCAATCCAACCGTAGGTGCGAACTTCGCCATGCGGGATTTGACGCGCAGCTTGCCAAACGCGCTTCCGAAATGCCGTTCCAGTCTCTAAATCAAGATTCAGCGAAAAATCAACGGGGTTGCCATTGAAGTAGCGTGTGAGTAGATCTACGACTTCCGACAAACCGGCATCGGATTTTGTAGCCTCTATTTCACCGAGCAGGAGATTTTCGGCATCGGTTTCTGTCGAGGCGCCAAAGCTCACGCGCGCAACGCCTCGCTCCGACCGGGCGACGCTCACCCAGCCGAACGGCGATTTGAAGCAAGTATAGTTCATCTGAATATCGCATCTGTGCATCTTCCGAACCTTTCGTCACAAAGGGGATATTGCGTGAGAATAAAGGGGTTACTGGAAAATCTGAGTGAAGAGGAGTTGTCCCAACCGCGCCTTTAATCGTTCAAAGTCGCCGGGGCTGAACAGCATACGGGGATGCTCTTGCGGAATCCCCTGTCGAAGCTCCGCCTCGTCCGGGAAGCGCGGCGTGTCCATCGCTTGGCTATATGTCGGTTGATTGCCTTTATTGTAGCCCATGGGGGTGCTTCTTTGACATCTTCCCTAATTTTTTCTCTGACAGTCCATCTGAAAGTCAGTCTACAATGCATTACCCATCAGAGGGGATTGGAAAGTCCATGTCGATAAGTTTACCACATCTTTTAAGGGAGTTCCAAAAATATTATTGGACCCCTAGTCTTAGCTATCGAAGGCAGGCAGATCCCCCCGGCGTTATCATGTATGTGTTGCCAGAATTATAAGAAGTTGGTATACTACAGGCAGGCGGGCGCATCGAAATAATCCGGGCCTGCGAAATGGAGAACATTCCAAAACGGCTATGTCTACCGGGCGTTTGAGACGTGCCCTCGAACGGGAAGGACCGGGGACGGGTGCTCGAGCTGGGAGTCTTTCGTTGTAGCCGGCGATCTGAAAGTTGGAAACACAGTCCGGCTGTACACTGGCCGCCTACCCTACTTGGGCAGTTGAGCAAGAGGCAGCGAAATTTAGCGAAAAAAGATCCAGGAGATGTCAAGAAGAGATGAATGTCCCCCACACGCCAGTCTTAGTGAGTGAAGCGGTTGAGGCGTTAAAGCCGAAAAGTAGCGGTTTTTATGTGGATGGCACGATTGGGCTAGGCGGGCATGCTGCTGCTATTTTACAAGCGTGCCCGCCAAATGGACGACTTCTCGGTATTGATTTAGACGCGGCTGCACTGGCGATTGCCAGGGAAAGGCTGAGAGAATATGAAGGCCGGTTGACTCTCGCTCAGGGAAATTTCGCTGATTTGGATCAGATCCTTGAAAAACACACACATCAACCAAAAGCAGATGCGAAGGTCGATGGGATTCTGCTCGATTTGGGCGTGTCTTCCCTGCAGCTCGACACACCGGATAGAGGATTCAGTTTTACGCACGCTGGTCCGCTGGACATGCGGATGAGCCGAAGTCAGTCGCTTTCGGCGGCACAAGTTGTGAACCAGAGCACCGAAAGCGAACTTGCTCATATTTTCACTCGCTTCGGTGAAGAACGTTGGTCCCGAAGGATTGCGCATCGAGTTGTTCAAGCCCGGAAGGTTCAGCCCATCTCCACAACCCTCCAACTTGCTGAAGTTGTTCTGCAGGCGATTCCCCAAAAAGCGACACGCGGACGTATTCATCCCGCGACGCGGGTTTTTCAGGCGCTGCGGATTTATGTCAATAATGAACTCAAGAATCTTCATGCTGGCATAGATTGTGCCGTTTCTACCTTGAAACCCGATGGACGCATCTGTGTCATCTCCTTTCATTCCCTCGAAGATCGAATCGTTAAAGAGCGTTTTCGTGCCTTATCCCGAGCCTGTATTTGCCCCCCCAAAACACCCATTTGTGTCTGTCATCACACACCATCCCTTCAAATACTTACCAAACGCCCAATAACTCCAAAACCCGATGAAATTCGACAAAATCCTCGGTCTCGAAGCGCAAAACTGCGCGCTGCTGTGCGGATCGGCGAATCCTAAACTGAGTATTAATCGTTGACAAGCAATAAAGAACGGTGTCAACTTAACCAACCTGTAACCGAAAGGCTATAAGCATCACATACAATGAAATCCCGACAACCGAGCCATTCAACAAAATTTCCTCCGTTTGCATACTTCGCTTTAGTGATTTATATCTGCATTTTCTTCGGAAGTGCATGGTTTTCGTCATACCAGAATCGAGTTGCCCGGCAAATGGTCGAAGTCTTCAAGCAACAGGAAAATCAATTACTCGACGAGATTGGCAAGCGTGAAATAGAGGAAGCTGACTTGACTTCGATTGAGCGCATTCACGAAATCGCGCGAGAATTCGAGATGATTCAATCCTCCGAACCAGCCTACGTATTGAGCAATCAGTAACAGCAGCGTGAATCAAGATTTCGGGCTGTTCCAGGTATAAATCGATCCAAAGCATGAACTCAAATATAAGTTCTTCCAGAGTTGCAATCATACTGGTGGGTTTAGAGATCTGTCTAGGGCTATTGATAGGTCGCCTGTTTCTGATTCAGTCTCTGCATCGCGAAGAATTGCGCGAACGTTCTGAGCATCATCGTCACGGCCAAGTCCGACTGCCGGTAAAGCGTGGCAAGATCCTTGATCGGCATCGAAGGATCTTTGCAATGAACCGAGACTTAGTATCCGTCTATGCGGATCCGAAAGCGATGAAAGCTCAGCCCGCCGAAGTGGCTCAGACACTCGCGCCGCTACTCGATGTCTCCGAAGCGAAACTGTTGCCGGCACTTGAGCAGAAGGACAGACGTTTTGTTTGGCTGCAGCGGAATCTGGACTACAATCGCCTGAAGGACATTCGCGAAGTCACGAAAGGCATTCATGGGTTAGGGTATCAAATTCACGGTAAGCGGCTTTACCCCAAGGACGAGCTTGCGTGCCATATCATTGGATATACAAATTTTGCCAATAAAGGCATGGAGGGCATCGAACGTCAGTATGACACTTACTTAAGTGGGGGGGGGCTCGGCCTCGTCCCTGATTCAAAATCGCAAGAGAAGTTGGTGACCACAGATGGAAAGAGACGTCCAATTCGCCCGCCGCAACTTTATCAAGAAACCTCAGAATCCGGAGGTCGCATTGTCCTCACCTTTGATGAATATATTCAACACGTCACCGAAAAAGAACTGCTGGCGGGATGTAAAAAATGGAAAGCAAAGGCAGGAACAGCAATTGTCATGCACGCTAAAAGTGGTGAAATTTTGGCAATGGCAAATTATCCGAATTACAACCTAAACCGCTTTTCGACAAGCAGGGAGTCCGCCAAACGAAACCTTGCCATCTGGATGCAGTATGAGCCAGGCTCTGTGTTTAAGATTGTCACCGCTTCAGCCGTCCTCAACGAGAAACTGATGTCCCCCACTTCGCGGGAGTATTGCGAAATGGGGGAATACCGTCTGCCGAATGGACATATCATCCACGACGTCAAGCCGAATGCGTGGTTGACACTCAGCGAAATTATCGAGAAATCCAGTAATATCGGCATCATCAAAGCGGCAAGTCACCTTGGGCGAGAGCGTCTGGCAGATTACACTCACCGATTCGGTTTTGGGGAAAAAACAGGGCTCGATCTCCCTTACGAAAAGTCCGGTAGCCTACGGGGACTCAAAAAATGGGATGACTACTCGGTGGCTTCCGTTCCTTTCGGGCAGGGCATTTCTGCCACGCCGATCCAAGTGTTGAACGCTATCAACGTGATCGCGACGAACGGTGTCCTGTTGCAACCGTATGTCACCCTGCAAATTATCAATGGGGATGGTAAAGTGCTGAAACGATCGCATCCGAAGCCGATTCGGCGTGTCATTTCCGCCGAGACTGCGAACAAGATGAAGAAAATGCTGGTCCGGGTGACAGAAACCGGTGGCGGCATAAATGCGCGTGTCAAGGGATACCAGGTCGCAGGTAAAACCGGCACGGCGCAAAAAGCCGAAAGGAAAAAGGGTTACGTCAAAGGCAAAGTGGTCAACACCTTTGCGGGATTTCTTCCGGCGGAAGACCCATTAATTTCAATCATCGTCGTTGTTGATGAGCCGGCTGGCGCACCCTTGAGCAGCCACGTTACCGCACCGATTTTCCAAAAGATTGCCGATCAAGTGATGCGTTATTTGAGCCAAAAGGATCTGTTTGCCCAGAGACCGTTGAATTGACGATTGATACTAATTTGCAGTGCATGTTATCGAACGCTCGCCGCGAGGTCCCCTTCGTTTTGTCAAGGCGCCTGTAAACATCGAAGCTGAAACAATGGCATTGCTTTTGCTCACCGAGAAACTGTGTTGAATTGGGTGGCACAAATTGGTAATAATTGTTGATTCGAGGAGGCAGATGATGAACCTTCAGCACTTGCTCCAACGTGTAAATATTGTTTCCTCCGTTCGGGGGCTCGACCGCGAGATCCCCGGCATTGCGAACGACCACCGATCCGTGCAGCCGGGATACGCCTTTATCTGCTACGAAGGTGTCACAGTCGATGGGCACACATTCATCCCGAAAGCCATCGAAAACGGCGCAACGGCGGTTGTCGGCGAGAAACCGCCTCCGATAGACCTTCCGAAAGATGTATCCTACATCCAGACGCCCAATGGACGTGTCGCGCTGTCGCTCATTGCCGCCAACTGGTACGGTAATCCTGCGGATCGGCTAAAGCTGATTGGCATCACCGGCACAAACGGGAAGACATCAACCGCGCACCTCGCATATTCGATCTTTACGACTGCCGGACTGAAAGCGGCAATTCTGGGGACGGTTGGTTATCGCTACGGTGACACATGTGTTCCACCCGCGACAACAACGCCCGACCCCCTGACACTTCACGAACAGTTCAGAAATATCGTTGACGTCGGGCTGAATTATGTGATCATGGAGACCTCTTCTCAGGGACTTGCGCAGCATCGGTTGGCGGGGCTTACGTTTGAAACGGCGGTTTTCACGAACCTGACACAGGATCACCTCGATTACCACCAAACGATGGAGGACTACTTCCACGCGAAACTGATGCTATTTCAGCAGATGTCGTCCGCGAATGCCCTGGCGATCCTCAATGCGGATGACCCCGCTTCCCATCGAATCTGCCATCAAATAAACGCATCCACCCTAACGTATAGCATTGCGAATCAAGCCGATCTGAGGGCGCGGGATGTGAAATCAACGCTGAAAGGGCTGGCGTTCAACGCAATGACGCCACACGGGGACATCCGTGTAAAACTGCGTCTGTTGGGAGATTACAATCTCTATAATGCGCTTGCCGCGATTGGGATAGGACTCCATCACGGTTGCTCGCTCGACGCGATTAAAACCGGGCTTGAATCGACAATCGTGCCGGGACGGTTTGAATTGGTCGATCGAGGGCAGGACTTCGCCGTTGTTGTGGATTACGCGCATACGCCTGATGGTCTGGAAAATCTGTTGTCCGCCGCACGGAAAATTACGAAAGGTCGCCTCATCTGTGTCTTCGGCTGTGGGGGCGATCGCGACCGCGGCAAACGACCGAAAATGGGGCGGATCTCTACGACGATCGCCGATCACAGCGTCATTACCTCCGACAACCCGCGCACCGAAGATTCGGATGGCATCCTCAGTGACATCGTGGCCGGACTCTCCGACGGTGCAAGCTACGATCTGATTCCCGACCGGCGAGAAGCCATCGGTCATGCAATCGAGTCCGCAAAGGTGGGCGATCTCGTCGCCATCGCGGGGAAGGGGCACGAACCCTATCAGGAGATCGATGGCGTGCGAGTCGACTTCGATGATCGCAAAGTCGCAGCAGAATTCCTTGACACAAAGCCAGATTGGTGATACACTCCTCATTGTTTTTGTCGCTTTAACCCTGCCTGCAGTGCAACAGAGGAGATGACTTGATGGCACCATCTAGCACGCCGCTGACGACCGAAGAACTTGCTGAGTGGGTCCGTGATGCACGACGAAGAACCTTCGATCTGGTTGCGGATCTCAATGATGAGCAAGTGATGAGTCCATATCTGCCGATTATCAATCCGCTGCTCTGGGAGATTGGGCATGTGGCGTGGTTTCAAGAAAAATGGGTCTTACGAGACGTATGCCAGCAGAAACCGATTCGTGATGATGCCGATGCTCTCTGGGACTCGATTGCTATCCCTCACGAAACGCGATGGCACCTGCCGCTGCCCTCCCGCGAAGGGACGTTGGCGTATATGCGTGAAGTGCAAGATCGGGTGCTGGAGCAACTTCATCGCGGCAACCCAAGTGAAGAATTGGTTTATTTTGCCCGTTACACCACCTTCCACGAAGACATGCACACGGAGGCGTTCACCTATACACGACAGACGCTGGAACACCCGCCTCCTCGATTTTCCAGTGCAGACAGTTTACAGGAGGTCGGTACCGGAGGCAGGGCGCTGCCCGGTGATGTGGAAATCCCCGGTGGCACGTTCATGTTGGGCGCGACATCGGATGAGCCGTTCGTGTTTGACAACGAAAAGTGGGCGCACCCGGTCACAGCCGAGCCGTTCAGGATTGCGCGTGCGCCGGTCACCCAATCAGAGTTTGCGGCGTTTGTAGACGATGGCGGTTATACCCGACAAGCGCTCTGGAGTCAGGCAGGATGGGAATGGCGGGAAGCCGAAGGGGCAACACATCCGGTATACTGGCGGCGCGAGCCCAACGGTAGGTGGCTACGCCGGCATTTTGACAAATGGGTGTCGCTCGAATCTCACCTTCCCATTATACATGTCAACTGGTATGAAGCGGAGGCCTACTGTCGTTGGGCGGGACGTCGGCTACCAACGGAAGCCGAGTGGGAGATCGCCGCCGCTGTCGAGCAGAATCCGAGCGAATCCGGTTTGTCTTCGAGAAAGCGTCGCTTCCCGTGGGGAGTTGAGCCGCCGACCTCAGCCCACGCCAACCTTGACTGGAACGCCATGGGGTGTATCGACGTGGGCGCCTTGCCTGAAAGTGACAGCGCCTTTGGCTGCCGACAGATGATCGGTAACGTGTGGGAGTGGACAAGTAGCGCGTTTCTCCCCTATCCCGGATTCGAGCGCGACTCTTACAAGGAATATTCCGAGCCCTGGTTTGAAACGCGTAAAGTGCTGCGAGGCGGCTGCTGGACGACCCGCTCCCGTATGCTTCGTAACACCTGGCGAAATTTCTATACGCCGGATCGACGGGATGTTTGGGCAGGATTTCGCACCTGCGCACTGGATTGATTGGAGATTCAAATGTATCCTTCCTTTACGAAGCGGAGCATTTTCCACAGGCCAGTACAAAATTCGCTTTGGAGCAATACGCATGAACTTGAATAAGTTTTCACGAAAACATACCCTGACAAGCCTCGCCAAAACGTGTGGCTGAGCGGCCAAAGTCAGTCCAGTTGGACTCGGAGAACTTTTGGCGAAGCTGCCACAAAAAGCTGACCCCAACCTGCTCGTTGGCTTTGAGACCAGCGATGACGCGGGCATCTACCGTCTGAACGATGAAATGGCGCTGGTCATCACCGCTGACTTTATCACGCCACCGGTTGATGATCCGTACGTATTCGGCCAGATCGGTGCGGCGAATTCAATCAGCGACATTTACGCGATGGGTGGTAGGCCCTTAACTTGTCTGAATCTGGTCGGTTTCCCATCGAAAAACCTGGGACCGGAAGTCCTGCACGGGATTATCGAAGGCGCATTGAGTAAAATCACTGAAGCCGGCGCGGTCCTGGCTGGCGGTCATACAACCGATGATGAAGAACCCAAATTTGGGCTGTCGGTCACCGGCATCGTCCATCCCCAGAAATATTGGCGAAACGCCGGTGCAAAGCCGGGGGATGTGTTGATTTTGACCAAGCCGATTGGCAGCGGCGTGATTTTCAACGCCAATTTGAAAAACTGGGTATCGGACCAGGCATTGGCAGAATGCATACAAATTATCACCACCCTGAACAAGAAGGCTGCTGAAGTCATGGCGGACTTCGAGGTCCACGCCGCGACGGACATCACCGGATTCGGGCTGGCCGGTCATGCGTTAGAAATGGCAGAAGGTTCCGATGCTGCCCTGGAGATTCACACCGCCGACGTTCCCATCATGCGCGAAGCTTTAGAGATGTACCAGAAAGGAATGAGCACCGGTGCCAACGCCGCCAATCGCGCACTGATTGAAAATGTAACGCACTTTGAAAAATCACTCCCTTCTTGGCACGAAGAGATATTCGTGGACCCACAGACCAGCGGCGGACTTCTGGCTTCGGTGCCGGAGCGCGACAGTCAGGCGCTGCTGAACGCGCTACACGATGCCGGTGTCGAACACGCACGGGTGGTTGGCCAGGTGAAGCCGCTCGCTCAGTCGAACTATCTTGTCTTTGTGTGAGGCTTTTCCCAACGGAGGACAAGTTGTGAAAGCCACCGCCATTCCGTCGAAAAAGTGCAAAATTTGTCTAATCACCCCGGCACCCTCATACTCCCGGAAGGGCAACCGAGTGACGGCACTTCGCTGGGCTCGCATCCTACGGGAACTCGGTTACCGCGTTGCCATTGAACAGGAGTATCAAGGGCAGCGGTGCGATCTGATGGTTGCGCTGCACGCACGCCGCAGCCACGCCTCGATCGCCCGCTTTCGAGGCGAGCACCCAAACTTGCCACTCATCCTCGCGCTGACCGGAACAGATCTCTACGGCGATATCCATACCGATGCATCTGCCCAGGAATCATTGGAGTTGGCGGATCGGTTCATCCTGCTGCAACCCGCAGGCGTAGACGAGTTGCCTCAGTCTATGCACGACAAAGCGCGGATTATCTACCAATCTGTGAAACCGCCGCCGGGCGAGTTTTCCCCGAAACAGGATGCTTTTGAGGTCTGAGTGCTGGGACATCTGCGTCCCGTGAAGGATCCACTCAGAACCGCAATGGCAGCCCGAGTGTTACCGTCGTCTTCACGAATTCAGGTGGTGCATGTCGGGTCGGCGCTCACTGAAGACATGAAAAAGGCGGCACGGGTTGAAGCCGCTGCCAACCCCCGCTATCGCTGGTTAGGGGAACTCCCACGTTGGAAGGCACTTCGCGTCCTTGCCCGCAGCCGTCTCCTCTCGCTCACTTCAGAAATGGAGGGCGGAGCCAATGTGATCTCTGAGGCGCTCGTTTGTTCCGTTCCTATCATCTCGTCACGAATTTCGGGTTCGATTGGCCTGCTGGGAGAGGATTATCCGGGGTACTTTCCGGTGGGAGATACACAGGCGCTGGCGAAACTCCTGGAGCGCGTTGAAACAGACGTGGATTTTTATAACACACTCAAAACATGGTGTAATCGGCTGAAGCCTCTTGTGGACCCAGCCCGAGAACGTCAGAGTTGGCAAGATTTACTTCGAGAACTGCTCTGAAGGAGGTTGACTCATGAGGACGGAACGCTACAATGCCATCGTGATTGGCTCTGGTCAAGCAGGTAAACCGCTTGCTATTGACCTTGCTCATGCCGGCTGGCGAACCGCTATTATCGAGAAGGGACCTGTCGGCGGTACCTGCGTCAATGTCGGCTGTACGCCCACCAAAACGATGGTGGCAAGCGCGCGCGTGGCCTATCTCGCCCGCCGGTCGAGTGATTATGGAGTTCAGACCGGTTCAGTAACTGTGGACATGGCGAAGGTCCGGCAACGCAAACAAGCGATCGTGGATGACTTCCGCGACAGCAGCCAGGAACGACTTGAAACCACCGAAGGTTTGGATCTGGTATTTGGCGAGGCCCGTTTTACTGGTCCAGCGTCGGTAGAAGTGAAGATGGACAATGGCGAACTCCGCCATCTGACTGCGGAGAAGATTATCATCAACACCGGCGCCAGACCCACTGTGCCACCGGTGCCGGGGTTAGATCGCGTCCCGACGTTGGATTCGAGCGCCATCCTGGAACTGGAGACTGTGCCGGAACACCTGATCGTGCTGGGCGGTGGCTACATTGGA
>JAPUIP010000231.1 GCA_027296925.1 Candidatus Poribacteria bacterium
CCTCCGGTTCCGCTGTCGGCTCCTCAAGTGTAAGTAGCCCTATCTGTATCTGAAAGCTCAGATCGTCTTGGTCTGACCAGACTTCTGCGATCTTGCCGTCAACAAAGCGGTAAAATTGGATTGCTGGCACCTCATACGGCAGACCGGTCGGGGCAAACGTACCAGCAAACGTCCACCGAGCCGCGACTATATCTCCCTCGGCAACCGTGTCCTCGATGGTGAGCTGAAAATCAGGAATGACTTCATATATCCCACGTGCAAATTCTGTGAACGCTTCAATGCCGATAAGGTCGCCCGTCCATGCGGGTCGATGCCAGTAGATGTCCGGATGGACAAGCTCGGCGGCCGCGTCGGCGTTCTGTGCGTTCCAGATCTCGTCAAGGAGTCGGATGGCCTTGGCTGTGTTTGCCGCGGGGTCCTCGGTGAGGGATTGTGGCAGTTCAGCGGCGGTCGTCGCTGGCGAGTCTGGCGTGGTATCATCCCCATCAGCGGGCGGCTCTGGTGCGGGCAGTAGCCCCACCTGCTGTTGGAAGCCGAGATCGTCTGCTACCTGCCAGAGTTCCGCAACCTTGCCATCAACAAAGTGGTAGAACAACATCAACGTATACTCAAACGACGCTCCGGTCGGGCCAAAGATGCCGGTGGCAATGAAACGGACAGCGATTGTGTCCCCTTCGGCGACGATGTCCTCTACGCTCAGTTGAAACTCAGGAAAGATTTCATAAGTCAAAAGTGCTTGTTCTATGCTCGCGTCAAGGCCGATAACATCCGGGCTCCCTCCCGGCCGGTGCCAGACAGCGTCGGGGTGGAGGGACTCTACCAGGGCCTCCGCGTTCCTTTGGTTCCACACCTCGTCAAGCCCCCGGAGGAGCAGGGCTTTGTTGGCTTCGGTGTCGGCTTCTGCGTGCTCGACGACACCGATAGAAATTGACAGTAGACAAACGAGAAAAAGGAAACTGATTCGTGAAAACATAGTGAAAAACCTCCTTGTGGTTGTTCGGTTGTGTGGTATATAAAAACGCAATTTGAATCCTCTGCTTGAAATCGACTCAAGGACTCACGGCTTATGTTGACATCGGAATCACCTCCTTTTAGGGTGGAGCTTTCTCAGAAACTCAGAACGCCTTATAAAGGTTCTGTCGTTTGCACGGTTGGTTTTCCGGTAAATCAACGATTAGGATACCTTTTCCAAAGCAAGCATTATAGCACGATTGCCAAAAAAAGTAAATAATAAATATAAGGTAAAAAGCAGAGAAAAAGCTCTTTTTGTCCGTAGAGCTTTTTTTATTCTAATATATAATCACGCGGCTTACGCCCTGGCAGCCTCGTGTCTTCCGCCGAAAGCGGCATAAAAAAAGGGAAACAGCAAACACGCAAAAGGTGCTGTTTCCCTATTACCTGTGGAAGTTGAAATCAATAGCTACTGGCTCGCAATTTTTATACGATTCGCTGCGCGAGCCAGTGCTGCCTCCGCTCGCATTTGGTCGATTTCTGAATCGCGCGAAGCAAGGCGTTCAATCGCCCGTTGGCGAGCGGCTTCCGCACGCTCAACGTCAAGTTCATACGTCCATTCGGCGGTATCCGCCAACACAGTAACGCCGGTACGCAACACTTCAAAAACGCCTCCGCTTGTCGCAATGGATTGCGGCGTATCAGATTCGCGGATGCGAATTTCGCCAATATCAAACACGGTGAGAAAGGGAATATGCCCGGCGAGGATTTCAAAAGAGCTGAGTATGCCAGGCGCCCTCACGCTGAGAACCTCCCCCTCATAAATCAACCTCTGAGGTGTTCGAATTTCGACATGGAATCTTTTTTCGAGCATAATTCATTACACAAATCAATATTCGGTTGGTTAGTCAGCAGTTTCTTGTAATTGCTCAGATTTGACGTTCTCAAACGCTTCATCAATCGTACCGATGTAAGCCAAAGCTTGCTCCGGTATCTCGTCGCAATCACCTGTGAGAATTGCCTGGCATCCTTCAACAGTATCCTCAATCTTGACATACCTTCCTGGTTTACCTGTGAAGCGCTCCGCAACAAACATCGGTTGCGTCAAATACTTCTCTAACTTCCTCGCCCGCGAAACTGTCAGTTTCTGATCGTCGGAGAGCTCGTCTACACCCAAGATTGCGATGATATCCTTCAAGCTTTCGTATTCCTGAAGAACGGCTTTCACTTGACGGGTCGTATCATAGTGTTCCTGACCGATGACGTCCGGGTTCAGGATACGAGAGGTTGAGGTCAGTGGATCGACGGCAGGAAAGCGTCCCATCTGCTGGATAGACCGTTCAAGCCGTGTCACCGCATCCAAGTGTCCAAAAACGGCGACAACCGCTGGGTCCGTATAGTCATCAGCGGGGACATAAACGGCTTGGAACGATGTAATCGATCCATGCTGTGTCGATGCAATTCGCTCTTGTAACTCTCCCATCTCCGTCGCCAGCGTGGGCTGGTATCCCACTGCGGAGGGCATACGTCCTAAAAGGGCTGAGACCTCACTACCGGCGAGGGTAAAACGGAACACATTATCGATAAAGATCAGCACATCCTGCCCACCTTCATCCCGGAAGTATTCGGCCATAGACAGCCCGGCCAGCCCGACACGCAGCCGAGCGCCCGGCGGCTCGTTCATTTGCCCGAAAACCATGGCGGTTTTGTCAAGTACGCCGTACTCCTCCATCTCTAACCAGAACTGGTTTCCTTCGCGTGTCCGTTCACCAATCCCGCAAAAGACAGAATAGCCCCCATGCTGTGTGGCGATGTTATAAATCAGTTCTGCAACCAATACTGTTTTTCCAACACCGGCTCCGCCGAGAAAACCAACCTTTCCGCCTCTTGCAACCGGCTGAATGAGGTCAAGGACTTTGATTCCGGTTTCCAACATTTCGGAAACCGTGGTCAGTTGGTCTGGCGGAGGTGGATGACGATGAATGGGGTATCGCTGCGTCGCTTCGACTGGACCTGCTTCATCGATCGGTTGCCCGGTGACATCAAACACGCGGCCCAGCACTTCATCTCCCACAGGCACCGAAATGGGTTCACCGCGGTCAGTAGCGGGCGTACCGCGCACAAGCCCGTCGGTCGTGTCCATTGCAATCGCACGTACTCGGCTTTCGCCTAAGTGCTGTTGGATTTCAAGCACCAACTTCGTTCCATCCTTGCGCTCAACTTCGATCGCGTTGAGAATATCGGGCAATTCGCCTTCCGAAAAATCGAGATCAACTCGCGCGCCGACAATTTCTAGGACCTTCCCCTGGTTCATGATGTTCCACTCCTTTCGTGAAACGTGATACATATAGGACTTACGCAGTAACACCCCGGCTGTCTGACAAGACGCCGGGTGTGTTGTCAGACAGCCGGGGTCTTCGACAACCGGGGTTTGACGAGCTGTGCGGGTTGAGAAGGTGTGTTTTGCGTAAGTCCTGACATAATGATTATTAGAGTTGTTTGCTTTTGAGCGAACATGGGAAACGTTAATTCGTAACAACTCTATTGTATGTTATATATTGCGCAAATGAACTTCTTGTTTTCCTTAGAGGCCGGGACACTCCTCGTGAAAGCGAGCGACAACGGCATTAAGATTGTACAGCGGTTTCTGTTTGTCGCTGACCGGCGCCATCAAATTAAACCGTTGAATTTTCTTATTCAGCGCTTCTAGCTGGCTGACGTATGTCTCTAATGCCCGTGTTCGCTCCAGTTCAAAAGACCGCCGGATTGCGTCATGTCTGAGTGGTTGAACACGAATACGGGCTTCTAACCGTTTCCGGCGTTCCTTCATATTTGCCAGCAACTTTTCCACCTGCTCGCTTTCGGCTCTAATTTCTTTGTCCACCTCAATCCAGCGCGGCGCAAAGCCATTGTCCTTAAGCATCTGATTTACCAGGCGGACCGCTCGCGGGATGAAGGGATTATCCTCCAACCGTTGCGGCTTGCCTCTGCCAGGCAAATTATTGAAGTCACCTCGCTCGATTGCCTCTTGGATCTGTCGACTGACATTGATGGGCATATGATCATCTCCGGTTATTCGGCTTCGGTGCCTTGATGGCTGGATAAAGTCTGTGACATACACTTCACAACTGAGGGACTTATGCCGCTGAGGCCTAACCCTCCAAAGCTGCGGCACCACTAACAATCTCAGAGATCTCCGTCGTAATCTGCGTCTGGCGAGCTCGGTTTCGCTCAAGGATTAATTGGTCGATCAGATCGTTGGCATTGCGTGTCGCGTTTTCCATCGCTGCCATACGCGCAGCCTGCTCGGCGGCGTTCGAATCGAGCAAAACCTTCCACATCTGCATATTCAGGTGCTTTGCCAGAACCAACTCGAAAATCGCCTCTTGTCTCGGCTCATACAGATAGTCAAGGAAGAATTCATCGCCGGTCGGCACTTCGGGAGTGAGTGGCAGCAACTGCTCGACCAAAATCGTTTGTAGAATCGCGGATTTGAAATTGTTGTAGATGACTTCTACCTTGTCAATCCGTTTATCCGTGTACAGATGCTCGAACTCACCAACAATGTCAACAGCCGTCTGAAATTCAAGCTGTCGAAAGATGTTGACATACTCAGCAATGACGTTATAATCGCGTCGCGCAAAATAGTCGCGGGTACGCCGGCCAACGCAGACGATCATCACATCTGCACCCTGGTCTTGATAGTGTTGTGCCCGCTGTGTTGTTGCACGGATAACGTTGCTGTTAAAACTGCCACAGAGCCCGCGATCCGCGGAGACTGAAATCAGGCATACATGGTGAAGCTCTCGCTCTTCCAGCAACGGATGGGAGGGATTTTCGATCTGCGCAATAAGATGGCCTAAGATTGTATTGAATTTCTCGGCAAAGGGGCGAGTGGCTAAGATGTTTTCTTGCGCACGCCGTAACCTTGCCGCAGCAACGACTCGCATCGCGCCTGTCACCTGCGCAATATTCTTGATACTTGCGATACGACGTCTGATTTCACGTAACGTTGCCATGTTAATGAACCTCTAATGCGTAATACGTAATGCGTAATATGTTAAGACAGCAATGTGTCATTCCATAACTGTCTCGTACACCACGATTTCCTCTTTGAGAGTCTGCCTCCGCTGATCCGGTACCATCACCAGCAATAGGCGGATGGTCTCAGTCGTCAAGTTCAGGCGAGGGGCAGTCACAATCTCGCCTAGGATATGTCGTCCTTTGTAGTACCAATCGCGGCTTTCTCTAGCAGAACCGAGCGCATACTCATAGAAGCGAGCGCGATCCTTGTTGCTGTTCCGGCTGTATCCTTCGGCAATGTTGGCACTAATCGAGCCAAGTGACCGATAGAGTTGATTCGACAGATCAACAGTGCGCTTGTTTTGGGCCAGTTTTGTCACATCGCGCCATCCAAGGTCTGCTGCAAACAAAGCCAACCGATAGGCCTTCACTTTCCATAGGACATCACCTGTAATTGCTTGAGGTACAGCCTGTTCCCATTCCTGAGAATTCATTGTTGTTCTCCTTACGTGTTACGCATTACGCATTATGCTTGAACCCTTCCTTAAAGCTCTTTACGGCTGCATGCAGACGTTCGATGAGTTCGTCGCTGAGATCCCCGCTATCTACAATTTCCTTTAATATGTCAGCATGGTTTCTTTCCATATACGAGAGAAATTCGGATTCAAATCGTGCAATATTACTTGTCTCAATATCATCCAGATAGCCGTTGGCGCCGCAGAAAATGGACGCAATCTCTTTTTCAACCGGCATCGGCTCATACTGGGGCTGTTTCAGCAACTCAATCAGGGACTCTCCACGCCGAAGCTGGGCCTGGGTCGCGGCGTCGAGATCGGATCCAAACTGTGCGAAGGCGGCAATTTCTCGGAAACTCGCTAAGTCCAGTTTCAGGCTACCTGCCACTTCATCCGCCTTCATAGCCTTAGTCTGTGCATCACCGCCAACACGGGAAACCGATGTGCCGACATCAATTGCCGGTCGGACGCCGGCGTTGAAGAGATCTGTTGTCAGGTAGATTTGCCCATCCGTAATCGAGATCACGTTCGTTGGAATGTAGGTCGTGAGGTCGCCTTCAAAAATCTCGATAATTGGCAAAGCGGTCAGCGAACCGGCGCCTAATTCATCGCTGAGCTTTGCAGCACGTTCCAACAATCGAGAGTGGAGATAGAAGACATCACCTGGATATGCTTCACGTCCCGGTGGTCGCCGTGAGAGAAGAGACATCTGACGGTACGCCCATGCATGCTTGGTGAGGTCATCATAAATAATCAGCGCGTGCCGCCCGCTATCCCGGAAGTATTCCCCCATCGAGGTGCCTGTGTAAGGCGCGAGATACTGAAGCGGAGACGGTTCACTTGCCGGCGCAGAGACGATAGTCGTGTACTCCATCGCCCCGTACTGTTCAAGCGTCTTCACGACCTGGGCAACTGTAGAGCCTTTCTGCCCAATGGCGACGTAGATACAGTAAACGTCAGTGTCCTTTTGGTTAATGATTGTGTCAATTGGGATAGCGGTTTTGCCGGTTTGGCGATCGCCGATGATCAGTTCACGCTGCCCGCGCCCAATTGGCGTCATGCTATCAATCGCCTTCAAACCGGTAAAGAGCGGTTCGCTCACCGGCTGACGTTGGACAATGCCCAACCCTTTCCGTTCAACGGGGAGGGTGTGCTCCGTCTTGATTTCCCCTTTGCCATCGATCGGTTGCCCCAGCGCGTTCACCATACGTCCGAGCAGTGCCTCTCCAACGGGGACATCGAGGAGTCTGCTGGTCCGCTTGACAAGGTCCCCTTCATGAATCAGCTTATCCTCGCCGAAGAGCACACAGCCAACGTTATCCTCTTCGAGGTTGAAGGCCATGCCGTAAACACCGTTGGGAAACTCGACCATTTCGCTCGCCATCACATTTGCGAGTCCATGCACACGGGCAATACCGTCGCCGACTTCGAGAACAGTTCCAGAGTCGTAAACATCAACTTGCTGGCTGTATTGTAGCAGTTGTTGTTTCAGAATATTTGAGACTTCATCGGGTCTTATTTCTCTTGCCATCATCCAATCTCCTTAATGTGAAGGGACAGAATTCCTCTTTTCATTTGACGGGATAACGATTCGTGCATATCATCGCGTCCCTTCATCAATAAGTCAAATTTGTAATTTTGTGATCAGCATAAAAATTGCAGTCATCGACCGTAATCGTTCGCGTAGGGCAAGCAAATGGACGCTCTTGTCCAATCCAAACTATCCTCGTGAAAGTAGCTCCTGCATCCGCCGGAGTTGTGCTGCAATGCTTCCATCGAAGACCGTATCCCCCA
>JAPUIP010000232.1 GCA_027296925.1 Candidatus Poribacteria bacterium
GGAGGAGCGGTTAGCCGAGATTGAGCGGTGGACGCCGGGACTCGGCAGAATCCTTGATGTTGGGTGTGGCATCGGGACGTTTTTACACCTCGCGCGGGAACACGGGTGGAAGACGTACGGCGTCGATCCGTCCGAAAGTGGGACCGCATTTGCCTGTAATCAGTACGGACTCGATGTCTTTTGCGGCGACTTATTTGAGGCGAACTTCCCAGATCAGCACTTCGACGTGATCACGCTGTACCATGTGCTTGAACACATCTCACAGCCAAATCCGTTTCTCCACGAACTTCATCGCCTCTTGAAACCCAAAACCGGGCTGCTGGTCATCGAAGTGCCTAACGGCGGAAGCATACACAGCCGGCTACAAAAAGAGAATTGGCCCTACGTTCACCCCAGGGATCACCTGTACTACTTTTCGCATCGAACCTTGCCGAGGCTCTTGCGCAAACACGGGTTCAACAAGATCCGAATCGGCAAGCCCAGGCGTGTGAATCCCAGCACAGGGATGATCAATCAGATAGAGTTCCCCCTGCGGAAGGCGATTACCGCCGTTCTGGTCCGCTTGCATCTTGCAACCGCCATTCGTGTTTACGCTGGCTATCATTAACGGAAGCGCATGCAGAAAGTGACGCAGCGCAGGTGCACTGCAATTATAGATCGAAAATCACCTGAGCAAACCACTTGCCTTCCGGCGTTTGTTCGACAATCAACTGGTGGTAAGTCACACCCTTAATCTCCGTATAAACAACATGCCGTGTGAAATCCGCGGGTTCACCGTAAGCGACCGCAGACAGCGCCCACGGTTTTTCAGAGATTCGTTGAATCTCGACCTGCCGAAAGAAGACTTCCTCAACCTCATGCCGAAAGTTTAATTCATCCAGCCAGGCGACCATCAGATCTTCAGCCGATTCGGCCGATACCTCGATTTCGACTTGTGCCACCGCCTGAACGGTATTCACATCCGCAATGGCTTCAAAGAGCCCTTGCGCCGCGTGGGTAAACAACGCCTTCAACGTTTCCCCGTAAGCGCGAATCCCCAGGTCGCCGGTGTGATCTAAATATTCGTAACCTTCCATCAATCGTCACTCCGTGGGTTTTTGCGCAATCAGCCGGATGATCGCCGTAGCGCCCTTGTGCATCCCCTCGTCAAGTTCAACAACGGTATCTTCGTAATAGAGAATTCGCGTGGATTTGAAGACTTCCAGGAGTTCGTTTGGCTTCACGAGATATTTAGCGGTTTTGGGCCCGAACTGCTGACCGAGTTTGAGGTGATCGACTGAGAACTGTTCAAAGATGAACATGCCCCCCGGCTTCAACGCCCCGATGCTCCTTTCGAGGATCGATTTATCGTAAAAGTAAAAATTGGTAATCAGGTCATACTGCTCGTACCCCAGATCATAATCCGTCAGATCCGCGACGACGGTGTTGACCTGCACGCCCCGCTCGTCAGCGAGTCGTTTACATTTTTCAATCGCAATCGATGAGATGTCCACGCCCGTCACATCAAACCCATGCTGCGCGAGATACACGGCGTTCCGTCCCTCTCCCATTGCAAGGACAAGTGCCTTGCCCTGTTTCAGGCGATTGAGCTTGTTCTTGAGGAAGGCAACAGGTTCTTTGCCGTAGATATACATTTCACGGTCATATCGCCCATCCCACCGTTCTTTGTCAGACATCGGTTCCCCTTTCTGTTGTGCGAGCGTGAGCTCCCATGTGAGAAGCAGCGTCGCACTGATGATAACCAAAGTTGTTTTCATGGTATCTCCTGATTCATTTGATATTTGATCGTTAACCGGGTATTTTCGCGACAAGCACCCACCACGGCTGATTTCCCACATCGTAGGTTGTTAACGGATGGAGCGCGCCCGTATTGGTATCGATCCGGTATGAAATGAGTTTGTTAGCAGACTGACCGGCGCTCAGCAGAAAGTTTCCGTTCGGGGCCACGCTGAAAGAACGCGGGGTCTTTTCGGTGGGATAATAACCGGTGGAAGTCAACGCGCCATCGGGCCCTATCGCGAAGCCGGCGATACTATCGTGGCCGCGGTTCGCCGCATAAAGGAATTTGCCGGACGGATGCATTTCCAACCGTGCACAGGAGTTCTGGCCATCGTAGCCCGCCGGTAACGTCGGGAGCGTCTGAAATGGGCTTAGTGTACCGCTGGAGGCGTCGAATGTATAGGCGGTGACACTGCTGCCCTGCTCATTGTCAGCATAGACGACATCTTTACTGGGATGAAAGCGAATGTGGCGCGGCCCATCGTCGCCTGCCGGCACAATCTTGGGCACTGCGTTGGGGGTCAGGGTTCCAGAACGGTCATCAAAGTGGAACTGAAAAATGGCGTTCCCCGGACAGGTGTGGGAGACGAAGGCAAATCGGTTCGAGGAATCCAAGGTAACACCATGTGCGTGCGCGGCGGTTGTGCGCGTTTCGCACGGTTCGCTTTGGGGCGCACCATCTTCCCGCAGCCGGTAAACCGTCACTTTTCCAGCGATATAGTAGGGCGTTAGCAAGAAGTCTCCCGTCTTATCGATTTCAAGATAAGCCGGGTCTTCTAACCCCGTGTTCGTCGTATTGATGAGCGAAAGTTGTCCTGTCTCTGGGTCAATCTGAAAGCTCAAAATGTCGCCGTTGGATCGAATGGCTGTGTAAAACACGGGCCGGGTTGGATGCATGGCAAGCACACTTGGCGCATCGCTGACAGCGGTATCGCCTTGCGGCGTGAGCGCCCCGGTTTCGGGATTTATCTTAAAGATCGAAATTTTGTTTTCGCCGGCAATTGAAACGTAAGCGTAGAAACTGGAGGGTATCGAAGGCATTGCGGTCCTCTCATTTTTTACGATGGTGATTAATAGTCAGTGGGTGGCTGGTCAAGTATCATAACAGAGCCGAGTCAATTGCGCAATCAAAAAGTGACTGACGCGATGCTTGACACGTGTCGATATAATGTCCTATACTGTATTTGCACCAACACGACAGAGATGGCAGAGCAACGATTCAACCCGAAAAGACGTAAAGGAGTGTTACATGAGCAATGTTCCGATGACGCGCCCGGAAGCGGCACTTGCAATTCACGAAACCAAATATTTCCACTCGTCCACCTTCGTCGAACTGGACGATGGGCGTATACT
>JAPUIP010000233.1 GCA_027296925.1 Candidatus Poribacteria bacterium
AAATGTGGTCTTGTGCTTCTTACATATTACGTATCACGTGTTACTCCGTAGGTTAAGCACTAGCCTTCTGTTACTGTTTCCACCGCCTGTGCCAGTCGCGCCAGTCCGGATTGCACGTCCGCGGACAGATGGATGCGAATGGCGCGCCGATCGCGCTTGCTCAACGCCAAAAAATCACCCAATGCTTGCGCATCTTTCAGGACGCCGAAGGAGAACTTTCTCCCCGGAATCTCCAGGTCCGTCGCATCGTCAGACGTGATCTGCATAAACACGCCACTGTTGGGGCCGCCTTTGTGCAACTGCCCGGTGGAGTGCAGAAAACGAGGACCATATCCTAACGTCGTGGCGACCTTTTTCGTGTCGCGAATGCGGAGACGAATCGCCTGCAACTGCTCTTGATTTGCCGCATTCATTTCAATGTATGCGGTCAACGCCGCGTAGTCACCCACCTGGATACGCCCCAAGTGTGCGGCCAGGTAAGCCTCCAGCGAATCCGCCGGGAAACCTGTGTTTGGCACGGAATCGGCGAGCGTTGCCGCATTATTCTCATCCGTGAAAATCTTGATGCCATCGGCTTCCAGCACCGGCGTTTCAGCGGACAGGTGGCCCGTTTCCTCGTACTCATCTGTCAGGGACCGCGTGTAGTCCTTGCTCTCTTGTACGTTGGGCTGATTGAAAGCATTGATGCCCAACACCGCGCCCGCTACCGCCGTCGCCATCTCCCACCGGAAGAACTCTTGCCCCAGATCGATTGCCTCCTCCATTTCCAGCCGCACGACAGGCTGCCCCGCCTGCTCTAGCGCATCAATCTTCGCATCCTGGTCTGAGTCAGGCGCCGTGCTCAGGCGGAGGTATGCAAACAGGCGATCCTCACCGTAGATTTCCGGTGGACCGAGCGGCTCATTATCAAGGGGGATGACACCGAGCCCTTCTTTGCCCGTACTTTCAGCGATAAGTTGTTCTAGCCAGGCGCCGAGGTCGCTGATGCCCGGCGAGGTGACGATGGTTAATTTGTCACGGCCCGCCTTCGACAACTCTCCCAGGATGACACCCAAGACGATTCCCGGATTGTCCGCTGCCGGCACGCAGGAGGCACAACTGTGCACCATCTGCTCCGTCCGGTTGAGAAAAGTGAGGACATCGACGCCCATAATCGCAGCCGGTACCATACCAAAGTTCGACAGTGCGGAGTAGCGTCCACCAATCGAAGGAACGCCCATGAAAATATGGCGGAAGCCACGCTCTTTGGCGTCAATCTCCATCCGGGAGCCGGAGTCTGTGATGGCAATGAAATGCTCACCCGCCCGCTCCCCGACGAGCCGCTGCATCTTGTCGAAGAAGTAGTTGCGGAAGACATTCGGCTCCGTTGTGCTTCCCGATTTGCTGGCGACGATGAAGACCGTCTGGGCCAGGTCGATCTTCTCCTCGAACGCTTTCACCTGTGCGGGAACGGTCGAGTCGAGGACGTGGAGTTGGGGAAAGTCGTCTATCTGCCCGAACGTCAGGCTCATGACCTCCGGACACAGGCTGCTGCCGCCCATGCCCAGGAGCAACGCATGTTTGAACCCCGCCTGCTTGACATCTTCCGCAACCGCTCGGAGGTGTTCACAGCGTTCCAGTTGCTGTTCGGTGATGTGCAGCCACCCCAACCACTGGCTTTCGTCCGTTCTAGTCCAAAGACTCGCGTCCCCCTCCCAGAGTCGGCGAACCTTCCCATCCCGCCGCCACGTTTCCAGTGTCTGTTTAACGGTTTCCTCGTAGGCCCCAATAGAATATACCTGGCTATCATGGGTAGTGCCAAGCAACGCGATACGTTTTTGCTCCACAGCACTCAGCAACTGATCGAAGGCATCCGCGAACAGCCGCACGCCATCATCGAGGAGTTTCTGGGTTACCTCTGCCATCGAGATACCAACAGAGCCGGCCATCTCCAGCGTGTCCCGGGCTTCGTCGATTCCCTCCTCAAGACTCGCACGGCATTGACCGTGGTCGCGGAACGCACTAACCGTTGCGGCAGGCATGGTGTTGACCGTATCCGGTCCGATGAGCTCTTCGACATAGAGAACATCACGGTAGTTCGGGTTCTTCCCGCTGGTACTCGCCCAGAGGAGACGCTGGGTTTTTGCGCCTTTGTCGGCTAATGCCCGCCAGCGGTCTGAATCATAGATCGTCTTGGAGCGATGGTAAGCCATTTTAGCGTTGTCGATGGCCACCTTCCCCATAATGCTCTGCAACTCCGTGCGTTCACGGGGACGTGTCGCCGTTTTTAGCCGTTCCTCGGCGAGACTATCCACTAGCGTATCAATGCGGCTGATGAAGAAACTTGCGACACTGCCGATTTTGCTTACATCACCCCCCGCCGCCGCTAACTTTTCCAAACCCGCAATGTAGGCGTTTGCAACCGCCTCATAGACCTCCAGTCCAAAGATGAGCGTCACGTTGATATTCATCCCCGCGCCAATTAGCTCCTCAATCGCGGGGATGCCAGCGGGCGTGGCCGGCACTTTGATCATCACGTTATCGCGAGCGACCGCGGCGTGCAGGCGCTTCGCTTCATCAATCGTGTCCGCTGTTTCGTGCGCCAGATGCGGCGACACTTCGAAACTCACATAGCCATCACGTCCATCCGTCTGATCATAGACAGGGCGCATCACGTCCGCTGCCAACTGGATGTCCTCGATCGCAAGGGTTTCATAAATCTCCTGCGCGCTTTTTCCCTGTTGGACCAGTGCCTCTGTTGCGTCGTTGTAGTCGGTGCTGCCGGCGATGGCTTTCTCAAAAATGGCGGGGTTTGATGTGACTCCCTTCAGCCCATCTTCTTCAACCATCTGCCGCAACTCACCTGACGTGATAAGCCCACGGCGGATATTATCATACCAGACGCTTTGACCAAAGTTCTGTAGCTCAACTAGCGGGTTTGCCATAAGTTCTGTCTCCAAGCCGTATGAAGTACCGATCAGTTCCTTACCGATGGTTCAGTCCTCTCCACTGTAAAGCCGAATTGCTGAAAGCCCCAACCTGGTCCGCGATTCCTCTTGCGTGGACGAAGTGCCGCAACGCCCAATGGTCATACCAGGTCGCCCGTCATATGACGCAACGGTTCATCGAATGCACCAATCAGACTTGCCAGATAGTCGCGATCGCGTTGTAGTGCCGCTAATTTGTCCTCGCCGTGCACAAATTCCACTTCAACATACCCGTCGTATCCCCGCTGAGCCAGAACCTCCAGGACTTTTCCGTAATCCACAACCCCGTCGGCGATGGCGCAGGCTTGTCCATTGGCATCTGCATTTTGCGCATGGACGTTGACGATATGCGGAGCAAGTTTGGTTGCGGCTTCATGCGGGTCGTCTGCATCGGGTCTGAAAGTGGGTTGATAATATGTCTTGAGCGACGGCAATTTGACTTCTTCAATTAGCTCTAGGATGCTTGCGACGCTGTCGGTCAGGTTGTTGTTATGCATCTCAAGCCCCAGCGTGAGTCTGCGGAACTGCGCCCATTGCGCGAGGGGAATGAGGCGGAAAGTGATCAATCGTTTTTCATCCGGGTGGAGACTCTTAGATGGACCGCCGCCAGACCAAATCCGTACCAGATCGGTCCCTAAACCTTGCGCAATCTTGAGGGCGTCTTCTAAATGCCTCTGATGCCATGCCATGAGCGGGTTCACATACGAGCCGAACGCGGAGATTTCTAAGCCTTTCCGCAACACCATGTCCCTAATCTTTTTTACGGCGTCTGCGTCGTATTCGGATGGCATATGCGGGGGCTTCCCCCAGAGCTCCACGCCATCGAAGCCGTAATCGGCCGCGATGTCTATGACGGCTTCCAGCGGTTTCTCACTAAAGGCGATTGTGCATAACCCCAATTTCATTTCTGCTCTGACTCCTCAATCGGCATCGGCATTGGTTGCAACCAGACCCGCGTCAAGTCAAAAGCATACCACAAATAGAGTCAGCTTTCAACTGTAAATTATACCCACTAGAAATCTGCAATCAAGCAATTAGGCAATCAAGCAAATCGTCGAATCACCAGTACCAGATCATCGCGACTTTCCTCGACTTTTCCAAGCCGGGAAGAATTGCGGTGGGCTCGACCTATTTTTCGATCTCGTTGTAGATTTCTATATACCCACTGTCTGCCGTAGCGCTTTTGGAACGAAATCTGCTGCTTGACCGTTGAAATGGTATAAATCGCCATGTTGGTTTGAGGAGAAAACCTGATAATATGAAATTCAAAACGCCTGTGTACCTGACGTTGATTTTGCATCTAATCGCCATACCACTGGGTGATGCTGCAGAACCGGAAACGGAAATCCGTGTTGTTTGCGTCGGCGACATCATGTTAGCCGGCAGCGCCGAGCCGGTCATTGATCGAAAAGGAGTGGACTACCCGTTTGAGGGCACTCGACACATTCTTCAGGCGGCGGACATCGCGATCGGCAATCTGGAGATGCCAATTGCAACTGTCGGAGAGCCAGCCCCGGAAAAAGAGTATACCTTTCGCGGACACCCTCGCCTGGCGGCGGGTATCGCCAACGCCGGGTTTGACGTCCTCACTCTCGCCAATAACCATACCGGCGATTACGGCGATGCCGCGCTGTTGGAGATGTTAGAGATTTTAGGCGCCAACAAGCTCAAATATTGTGGCGCCGGAGCAGCGCTCGATATGGCGAGGAAGCCAGCGACCGTACAGGTCAAAGGCAAGCGGGTTGCTGTCCTTGCGTATGCGAATACCTTTCCGTTTGAATTCTTCGCCGGGGAGGATGACCCCGGCACGGTCCGCGGCATGCCTGAATTTTTCGTTCCCGACATCAAGGCTGCAAAGCGGTGGGCCGAGCTCGTGATTGTTTCCTTCCACTGGGGCGGTGAATTGGTCACAGAACCGCGTGACTATCAGGAAGCGTTTGGCCGCCGTGCAATCGACGCGGGGGCGGACCTCGTTTTTGGGCATCATCCCCACGTCCTGCAAGGTATCGAGGTCTATAACGGCAAACTCATCGCGTACAGTTTAGGCAACTTCGCGTTCGCATCCTACAGCGAAAATGCCAAAACAAGCGCGATCTTACAGGTGACATTTCGCGGACAGTCGATGGTGCGGGCGGAACTCATCCCTATTAACGTCTTTAACCTTGAAGTGGCTTTTCAACCAAAAGTATTAAAGGGGGAGGCGGCAGAGAGCGTATTTGATGAAGTGCGCGCCCTTTCTGAGAAGTGGGGAACGCAGATTACCACGGAAGGAAACGTGGGCGTGATTCAGATACGGTAGAGACGCAGCATCCTGTGCTCTTCGGCCATGCCTATCATTCCGGGCGAACACTGCGTTCGGGCACAAAGCCCAATTCAGTCTGAATCCGGGTGATGTCGAATACGGGGTCTCTTTCGTGTCCCGGACGTTCGTAATGGGATAGATCGATCTTATCCGCGTCCGCCCCATACCAGGCGCGGATGATCTCCGGGACGGTATCCTCCGCACACGCCTGGGTGCCGACCGCGTTCAGGATTCGCACGCCCGGTTTGTGTAGCGATTCGGCTGCCATTGTCAAACAACGAACAGTATCACTGAGGTACATGATGGAGAGCGAACCCATCGCCCACTCCATGACTGGGCCAGCCTTTCTGGGTGTCAGTACTCGATCCTCAGGAACAATGCTTGCCAACCGAATGTTAATGAAATCCAGGTCTTCATTCTGCCGTGACAGATAACGGGTCACCTCTTCCATCATGTATTTGGAAAGCCCGTACCCTATCCGATCCAGGCAAGGGTGTTCGTCAGGCATCGGCAACTGCAACGGTCTGAACCGGGTGGACTGAAATCCGACAGCCGCAATGGAACTGGCGAGGACAAATTTTTTACAGCCGAGATCAATGAAATACCGTAGCAGGTGATACGTTCCCAGAACATTCGCGCGGAGTAGTTCTGCTTCGTCCCCGCCACCGGTGACCGCCGCCAGGTGAATCACGGCATCAATAGTATGCGGTTCGAGCTTTCGCAGATCGGCCGGCGATGTAAAATCCCCCTGGATGGCAGTCACGCCATCGACCTCCGTTTCCCCCCTGGACAGACAGACCACATCGTGATTTTGAGCCATCGATTGCGCCAGTGCGCTGCCGATAAATCCGCTCGTTCCGGTAATAAGAATTTTGCTCATATTCCTGTCCCTCTAAACCTATTTTGAATTGATGGATGGGAGGACGAGGCTCCCGTCGAGCCAGTGCCACCCCAATGCTGCAACAGCGACGTTTGCGCGTTGAAAGCTATAGCTTATGCGCGATGCATAGCTTTGTCAACAGGAAAATGTGACGGGCCATCTCCTCAATTTGAGGTACGCCGATTCTATCTAATTTTCTGTTGATTTTCTTGCTATCGTGCTATAATGTGTCCTGTTATGGCAAGATGTCTGTTTCAATCAGATGTTTGGTGTGAGTTATTGAACAACAAAACCCCGGCCGTCTTTGGACGCCGGGGGTGTGGACTGGCAAACACCCGGTGGTCAAAATCAACTGGGGATTGCAGGAATCTTTCACACCAGACGTTCATTTGCGGCGTCAGAAGAAGGGCATCAGGATGAGTCGCCCATTCGGCTCAACGGAAGCTATGCTTATGAAAGGCATACGGAAGTATTCCCATCGTGACAGGCAACGAATCATTGAAGAGATGGTTCCCCTGGTGCAAAAGAAATTTGGTGACAACCTCCTTGCGCTTGCCGCTCAAGCGTCCTACGCGAGAAACGAAGATTCGGCCTATTCGGATTTGGAATTGATTGCATTCGTGAGGCGTATGGAAACAGATCGGAAGTGGGGCGGAATGGGAAAGATTCGGAACGGTCTCTTGGTTGAATTGGTTTGGACAACCAAAGAAGCATATCTCAAGGAAGTCAAAGAAGTCACTGAAGATTGGTATATCACCGGCTCAGATGTTTTGCTCCCCATCATCAATGAGACATTTATCTCGGAATTAAACGCCTATCAAATCGAACACCTCGCGGAAAAGTGTCTCAATAACGCCGCTCAACGATGGCACGAGGTTCAGGAGTCAACCGCTAAAGTCCTCAACGCTATAGTACAACACAATCGTGAGGGGACTCCACTCCTTGTTTTCGATATGTTCTTACAGATGCTGATTACGTTGTCATTCTTAAATCAGACACCGTATGCGACTTTTGCCCAATTTATCGCTCAAGCGAAACAGTTCAAGCGTAAGCCGGCCGGCTTTAATCAGTTGACGGATGTGATAGTCAAAGGTGATTATGATGACCTGTCCGAATTGCGTGGGATGGTTTCAGAGACCTTCTCCGGTTTTGAAAAGCTATTTGAAGCGTTGGGTTACGATCTGTATGATGACAACATTGACCCGAACATACCGGCGAAGAAATTTGTTGACTGATTTTTAAGTATGGCTAAGAATCTCTCTTTCCGCGATGCCAAAAGGTTGATGTCCGGCAACATCATGGTGTTCTCTATGACCGGGCTGCTGGGTAACTTCGCCCGTTCGATGGTGTTTCCCTATGCGTCGCTGTACATCCTCGCCCTCGGCGGTGCCCCCAAAACCATCGGCTGGATCAACTTTCTCCGGCCGCTGGCGGGGTTGATTGTGTTCCCGATCGCCGGCGACCTCACCGATCGCACCAGTCGGGTCAAACTTATTGTGCTGGGCAACTATCTCTCTGCGGCTTTCATTCTGATGTATGTCCTTGCCCCAAGATGGGAGGTGGTTGCCGTCGCTGCACTGCTGCAAGGCTTGGGGGTTTTGGGATTCCCACCCCGATCCGCGCTTATCGCGGACTCACTGTCTCCAGAAGACCGTGGCCGAGGCATCGCCACGATGAACACCATTTCGAGTGGCTTGTCCATGTTCGCGCCCTACATCGCAGGCGTCGTGGTCGAAATCCACGGATCAAACACCGGCGTCCGCGCCCTCTACGGGGCGATGCTGTTATTATATCTGGCTTCAGCTATCATCCATATCCGTTTCCTACAAGAGACTGGGCCAAATACCGAGGCACAGATGACAGTTTCTGCGCTCCCTCGCGTGCTGAGAGAGGCATATCGCGGAACGCCCGCGCTGTTACGGCAGTTACCGGGCACGCTGAAAGCGCTGGCTGGCGTTATTATCCTGAGCTTTATGGCCAATGGCGTCGCGAGTTCCTTCTGGGTGGTTTACGCCGTGGAGCAGATTGGGCTCTCCTCATCGCGGTGGGGACTAATCTTGCTTTGCGAGACGGCACTGCGAATTGTGATGTACATTCCGGCGGGAGTCTTGGTGGACCGCTGGGGACGGACGGCGTCATTGCTGGCGGCACTCCTGCTGTCGTTGGTGTCGATACCGCTGTTCGTCCTCGCGAAGGGATTTACAGCCGCTCTCCTGATACGAGCCGTTATCGCGGTGGCCTCTGCGATTGCGATCCCCGCGAGCAGCGCGCTGATGGCAGATATGGTGCCGCGGGAGATTCGGGGCCGCGTGATGGCGGTGCTGGGACACGGTGGCGTCATGATTGGCTCCGCAGGCGGTGGGACCGGCGGGCCTGGTGTAGGTCTTCTCATCACCCTCCCCCTGATGATCGCATCGCTTGCGGGAGGTTACCTCTACGACCAAAACCCCAGCTATCCCTGGTTCTTCGTTCTCATCACCACAGCCATATCGACCCTCCTGACTGTGCTTTTCATCCGGGATGCGAAGCAGGCGGAAATATAACAATACCTGTTGCCATCTCTTTTTTCATGTTCCCAAGCTCGCACCATTGGTTAATAATACCATGCTGGCGTAGGCATGATTTTGGCTCTCATATCACATTATAATTTTGTCCGACTCCTTACCATTCCTAAGTCAAGGGATAATCAGCGTCTTCAAAGAACTTTGCTCCTCAAGGGCTTCCTCCTCCTTCCTAAAAACGTCCGCGATTTCATCCAGCTTGTACTTCATGGAGTTCTCAAAAATAATGTCTAAGTTGAAAACGCCTCTTTGGACGGCTCGATACGCCTCTCTCATATTTTCGATCGAGCGCAGTTTGGTGTAGTGCACGGCGTTAAGATTCCGGATATCGAGGCCATCTTCGTGGAAACGGTGAAAGCAGAACTCCTTCACCGGCGCATAGTTGTCACCGTAGATCGCCAGAATTCCGTTATGCCTTACCATTCCCAGGGCTTGAACGAGCCCGGCGCCAGCACCGCCGACCGCATCCACCGCCACGTCCACACCTTCACCATCTGTCAGCGCATTGATCGCTTCCACCGGATCGTTCGCATTGGCGTTGATGGTATGGCTTGCGCCCAATTCTTCGGCGATGTCAAGCTTGGCTTGAACCACATCGATCGCGAAAACTTTGGAGGCGCCAGCCTTGATCGCCCCTTGCAGCATAATGTTGCCGGCAAATCCGAGACCGTTGACCGCAACCGTATCGCCTAACTTCACGCCCATATACATCGCGGCCCAGACGGCACAGCCGAGCGGCTCATAAAGACACCCCACTTCGAAAGAGACGCCGTCGGGGATCGGCTGAACATGAGTCGCGTCGGTGATCCAATGGTCAGTGTAGGTAGGATAGATTAAACTGCCGACTCGGTCCCCTACTTTCACCTTTCCCCCGCCCAAGTACCCATCGACTGCACTGCCGACCTCAACGACGGTGCCACCGCCCTCATGGCCGAGCGGTCCCATTGGGTAAGTGTGTCCGTGCTCTCCGCCTTTGCTGGATTCACCCAGTTGGGTTCCACGCCCTCCTCTGGCTTCGTCTTCGGGCCTGACGGTGATGCCACGATAAAAGTAACGCTCCGACCCACATACCGATGACTGGTGGGTTTTGACCAGAATCTGATTGGGTTTGAGTTCGGGTAGCTTGATTGTGTCAACCGCTAGCTTTCCCGGTTCGAGATACACCACTCGTGTTTCTTCCATTTTTACCTCCCGGCAGATGATCCTACATAATGCTTGGCATAAACTTCCACTCCAGCCAACCCTTATATCTCTCCATTTCCTTCTGTTTACAAAAATACCCCAAAGTCCGCTGAAATTACGGGAATTTCGGGGAGACGCACACATTCATCTCAATGTTTCGACGGTTATCCCTAGAAACGTTAAGCTAAGGCCAAAAGATAGCGCTGATTATCTCCCACCTGATAATACCGAACCTGTTGGCGACTAACCAGAGCGACTTTTCCCATCCGAGCCGCTTTTGTCCGAAACCCTAGGACATGCCAATATCAAAACGACGGCGATTTATTCCAATGCGGTTGGGCAGGAAGAACGTAATGTTGCTCGGTGACGGTGGGAATAACAAGATC
>JAPUIP010000234.1 GCA_027296925.1 Candidatus Poribacteria bacterium
ACGAGATGCACGACATCGTCCGGCGTGTCCGTGACAAGCTTCAGCCGCTGATCGTCCTGCTGGGGCCGTACTACATGACCGATTTCAGTGTCGGTGGAGAGCGCTGGAGCTACGCCGACCTCGACCTATTTCGCCGCTATAATGATGCGATCGAACAGATCGCCAATGCGTGTGATTGCCTGTTCGTCAATCTGTTGGAGTCGTATCGTGATGCAGACTGGCTCGTGCACCACGACGGTGTGCACGCCAACGATCTCGGCCATCGTATCGTCGCCAACAAAATCTTTGAGGTGTTGGCGTCTAACTGCTCCGGATTGGCTGTGGAGACGAAAACGTTGGAGGGGCGCATTCCGCCGTGGCGGGACGAATCCGTTCTCAGAAAGGACTACCGGGCCGAAAACTAGAGCGTGATGATTTGGCCACGCCTTGCGGATTCGTGCAAGGCATCGCAGACGCGCATGGTATTGACGGCATCGGTGGGCCACTGAAATTCAAGCTGTCCGCTGCGGACAATATCTGAAAACCGTTCGATCATATTCACTTCCTGGATACAGCCCTCGCTCTTGTGTTCCGCATCCTTGCCCTGTGCGCCGTGCACCCAGAAGCGGCTGGAATCCTCTTTCCACGGTATCGCGAAATCGTCGCATACCAATGATGCTTTGGTTCCGGCGACCTCGAACCACTTTCGGCTCCCGGTATCGAAACCGCAATCGAAAGCGCCCATCCGTTCGTCTTCATACCAGAGCAGCCCAGACAGATTCATGTCCACGTTTCGATGATACCGGGCGGTGGCGAAAACCTGAGTTGGCAGCGCGCCATACGCCCAGAGAATCGCCCGAACACAGTAATATCCTAAATCGCCGAGGCTGCTGCCACCAAGCTCCTTTTTCGCACGGATATTATCTTCAGGGATGGTGTCCCAGTTGAAAGTGAAAGCCGCCGTGACTCGACGCAGCCGACCTAGCGTGTCATTGCCGATGATCTGCTTCATCGCAGCGGTGCGATTGTGATGCACCCACATGAGACCATCCATCAGTTGCACATGGTTGCGCCGGCAGGCATCTGCCATAGTTGCTGCCTCCTCTGCGTTGGTAGCCAGGGGTTTTTCGCACAGGACATGTTTCCCATGTTCGGCGGCCTTGATGGTCCATTCGGCATGCATCGATGGCGGCAACGGGATGTAGATGGCGTCGATGTCCGGATCGTCGAGAAGCGCTGCATAGCTTCCATACGCGCGATCTACCCGGTGTTCGGCTGCCCAGCTTTTGGCGCGTTCCTCGGTTCGGCTGGCGACTGCCATCAATTCGCTGCCGCTTGCCAGATTTATCGCACGGCTCACCTTTGTCGCGATATTTGCCGTACTCAAAATCCCCCAGCGTACATTCTGTTTCGGTTCAGTTGTCATAATTCTCTCTTTCGAAGTCAGTAGAAAGTTGTGAAAATCCGGTATGGATGGATTGCAATGACTCGTCTGTCAGTTGCTCTATTCGATTGCTTCCTAAGCGCGCCTACATCAGATTATACGCATTCCAGACTTGGTGTCAACTCGAAAATCTCGCTGCGGATGGCGTGGTTTGACGTTGCCGACATGATGTGTTACAATTGGCATCGTCAACGATCTGTCCGGCTCACACAGCAAGGTCTATCTCACAAAGCAATGGTTGCCCCCAGCCTGCGTACCTGAAAGGAGTGTGTTGCCCCGGTGAAACCGTTACCGTGGATTGTTTTATCCATCTCTATTTGTTTCAGCCTAGTCTTGTTCACCTTCAGCGCCGCCGTTGAGGGACGTATAACGTCAAGCACGAAACAGGTAGATCGGTTGATTGATGCGAAGCTGAAGGAACAGGGGATTCAATCCTCCAAGCCATCCAGCGATGTCGAATTCCTCCGGCGCGTACATTTGGATCTGACCGGAAAAATTCCCACCGTCGAAGAAGTCGTTGATTTCCTCCAGGACGGCTCAAAAAACAAACGGGAGAAAGAGATTGACGAGTTGATTGGGGATGAGCTTTATCTCGACTATTGGACACGACTGTGGACAAACTGGCTAATCGGGCGGGACGATACCGATCCGGAGCGTCGTATGGCATTGCAGCGGTGGGTGTACGGCAGTCTAGCCCGCAACATGCGTTACGATCAATTTGTAACCGCCCTGGTCGCGGCGGAGGGAAATACGGAGGAGAACGCCGCCGGAAACTATCTGTTACACTACGACCTCTCGCCCGTGGATCTCACGGCTCACATCTCTCGACTATTCTTGGGGTTACCGCTGCAGTGCGCGCAGTGCCACGATCACAAAACGGAAGCCTGGTACCAGGAGGACTTCTACGCATTAGCAGCGTTTTTCGCGAACATCCGGCATCAGCCCGTCTACGCGGAGGACGAACGAGGGGACGACCAAATCGTGGGTTATATCTTGAGGGATGTCCCTGAGGGGGAGATTTCCATTCCGGGGACCCATGAATCGAGTATGCCGCGTTTCCTCGACGGCAAACTTTGCAACGCCCCGCCTACGAAACGGCGTCTGGCGCTGAGTGACTGGATCACCTCGCAAGATAATCCCTATTTCAGCCACACGATTGTCAACCGAGTCTGGGCGCATTTCATGGGGAGGGGGTTTGTCGAACCACTGGACGGATTTGGGGAAGCCCATCCCCCTTCACATCCGGAACTGTTGGACGGGTTGGCCAAGGACTTCGTGATTCACGGCTATGATCTCCGATACCTGATGCGGACCATTCTCAACACCCGGGCGTATCAGCGTACTTCAGAGACGAACAAAGACAATCGAGACGACGAAATCTACTACTCGTATGCTTACATCAAGCCGCTGAGTGCGGAACAATTTTTCTATTCAATGCTAGAAGCAACGGGCTTTGAACGCCTCCAAAAACGCCGGGACCGCGACCAACTGGAAGCGATGAAACGTAATTATCTCGAACGTTTCATCTTCCTGATCAAGAATGGTGAGATGGAGGAAATCGAAGCGTTTCAGGGAACCGTTCGGAGATCGACCTCCTGTGTAGCAATCTTTTCTGCCAGAAGCAACAAATTGAACGACATAATCGCCGCGCCCGGTGTCTCCTGTGTATAGGTCGAAATCCGTCGCAGTTTCCGTTGGTAATCACCGCCGAACCGTCCTGAGACGAACAGGAACTTGAACAGATCAATCTCCTGCGGAAAATGCTGCCACCACTTCGGCTCGTGCCTTTCATCACGCTGAATGTTTTCGTTGACGTACCGCGTCATCTTATCGCGCTCGGAAGCAGGAATGTTGAAATTGCTTTTGTACGCCTTGGTGTCAATGATCACGCCGTAGTCTGCATCCTGTTTTTGCATGAAGACCACCCCATCGGGCTGGTTCGCCCCGCCCAGGTGAAGTCCATCAAAACCGCACTGATCGACCAGCAGTTCGATCGTTTTCATCTCAAACAATTGGCTGTCCTTGCTGGAGAAACTCAGAAGCCGAGTGCGTGCACCCATCTGAGGAAGTTATCGGCCGGCCACTCTCCGATGAACTTTCTTCGCTGGCCTTTGATCGCTGCCTGTATGATACCGTTGCACCGGGACTGTGAGCGCGGATAAAACGCTGTGCCGACCAGATCTGCATACGCGACGTTCAACGGAACACGGCTTAATTCCGAAAGAAAACGGTCTCGTCCGTCGCGTTCAGAAACGAGGGTCGGGATTCGTGTCTGAACCAACTCTCGATAGGTCTTTGACTCCGAATCAAAGACTTCTACCGTTTTGCGGAGGTTTTCTATTTTCCCAGGGTCTTGCACCCAGCCAAATGTTCGTGTCGCCATGTTCATTTTTCCTTGCGAAAGATTAAGATGAACTGATGAAGTTGATTGGAGACATACGCATACGGATACCCGAAAGGATAGAGGTTTAGCGACTTATCATACCAGATTTTATACCCTCTAAACCGGAGATTGGGGATCTGCACCAGGGCATTGACCACATCGGCGTGGATCATGTTGTGGTGTTCTGCGGTCGGCTGAAGGTCCTTGCAGAAGACGACGACATATCCCTTCACCTTTAAGAATTTCAGGGATTGAACAATAACCGATTTGAGGGATTCGTAGAACTGTTCCGGTGCCATGTTGCCTAAATCGTTGCTTTCCTCCGTAAAGGGCGTTGGCAAATCGTCGCCGGTCTTCTTTTTGCGCTCGCCCGTGCGCTTTCTTGAGAGCATGCCTCCATACGGCGGATCGGTCAACACCAGATCGAACGGGTAATCCCGATCTTTGAGAATCTCTCCAAGGTGCATCGCATCTCCTTGATAGACCGTCTGAGATTCTAAACCCAGTTCCTCCGATGCTTGCTTATAGAGATCCAGGTATGC
Organism: Candidatus Poribacteria bacterium; assembly: GCA_027296925.1. Lineage (GTDB taxonomy): Bacteria > Poribacteria > WGA-4E > WGA-4E > PCPOR2b > JAPUIP01. The sequence goes on from JAPUIP010000234.1 coordinate 4,349, forward strand.
CTCTGATAGGTCAACCCCCACGCCGTGACGCCCCGTCATTGAACAGGCGAGAAGCGTTCCGCCCACACCGACGAATGGATCCAGAACCCAGCCACCTTTCTTCGTGAAAAACTCGATGAGACGTTGCATCAGTTGCGGCGGCTTGGGGGAAGGGTGTTTCTTGCGGATATTGTGGGCATAGGATTCAGACCCGGAGGTCGGATAGAGGGTATCAATGATTTTGGCCTGATGCGCTGCCCACTCTTCTTCTGAGAGATCATTGAGCCGTTCGCCGGTGACAAGCTCTGGGTTGCCTTCTGCGAGTTCGATCGAATTTAAGAAAAAGATCCACTCTTTGCCGGTGAGATCATTGAGCTTGTTGCGCGGATCGCGTTTTCCGTTTTCCGTTTTCGTTTCAGTTGACTTTGACATAGAATAGGTACTCTTGGACTTTCTTTTTATTTTTTTTTGCACCGTTGGAATTGCTCTTGAAACGGCGGTAATCAATGGGATAGATCTTGGGGTTGCTTCCCCTTTGACCAAGTACATTGAGGATTTCCGTTTCCGTCATGATACCTTCGCTATTATAGCTCATAACAATATGCTTTGCCCTGGCTTTGGAGATCAGGTCAGGAAATGCGTTCATACACGCCGTTTTAGAGCAGTAGGCGGACTTCTCCTCGTCGGAATACGGTCGGAGTCCCGTCTTTCCGTAAACGTCTGGATTATCGTATCGGGCGATGGTTTCGAGCAGATGGTAATTGGTGATATACTGGCGCGTATTGTAGGGCGGGTCGATGTAGAGAACGTCGCATTCGATGCGCCCTATCAAGTGATTGGCGTCTTCACGATAGGCCGTGTGTTCTTTCTCCGACGGAATCCAGGCGATTGGCTCAAGGGTTAAGGTTTTGTATGTCCGCGCATCCCACGTTTTCAGATACGCACCGTATGTGCCTGAGATGTTGGTGACTCTGGAGACCGCCTCCAGAAGCGGCAGCAGGAGCAGGTAGTATTCGTCGTCGGTGATTGCCCCATTCGCCTTCCACGCCTCGATTTGGCCTCTGATGGCGTCAATCTTCTGACCGTTTGAATCGGAGATATACTGCCGCCGGTATTTATTGATTCCACCAGGGCAATAGGCGTTAAACACGAAGCCGTCTTTGACCCCATCAAGCTGGTTGAGGTAATTTAAGACCTTTAGGTATGGGTCTACTCGATCAAAGAGCCCCGATGGGGCGTTAGTTTGCGGCAGATCGATAAGTCCATAAAAGGTCGGTTTGCGATTGTTCTGTATCAGGGCACGTCCAAAGACGTAGGCCAAAAACAGCAGGTCGTTGGAGATAATCTGAAATCCAATTTTCTTGAAATGAGCGGCGACGGCATGCGTTCCTGCGAAGATGTCGCACAGGACACCATTCTGTACACCTTGATGAGAGATCACTTCTTCAATATGTGGCAAGAGGTTGTTTTTGCAACCGATGTATCTCATAATTTCATGTGTATCTAACAATTGTTTATCTTATAGTAACATAAGTAAGTGTGGACTCTCAACGCGCTTTGGGATGGCGTTCATTATAACAGTTATTCTCCCATTCTTGCCAGGCGGAGTGTTATTCGACGAGCAACTCCGGTTCAAAAACTACATATTGATACGGGTTCGCCATTTGGAGATGAGTTGATTGCACTCTATGCATTCGATGAGCCTTTGGATCTTCGCTAATTTGCTCATACCGAATTGGAAATGCGTTTAGGCCACCCGGTATTTTTCGACAGTCGCCATGTCCACCTTGATGCCCAGACCTGGCCCCGTCGGAACTTGGAAGTGCCCATCCTTGAGTAACAGTCCTTCTTCCACCACGTCAGCGACGCGCGTAAAAGGCAGTTCGTCACAGGGCAGCGTGGCGTTGGGCAGTGTGGACTGTAGATGAACGGAATAGGCAGCCAGCACGCTCAAGCAGAGCCCACCCATCTGTACCCAGCAAGGCACGTCCGCGGCTTCGGCTAAGGCGGCGGCTTTCCGAAGCTGTTGCGCGGCCCCTCCCAAGTTTACGTAGTCAATGCACTCCGCCTTGAGCGCCGCCAAAACGCCGTTGGGAGCGCCCAGATGTAGTGCCTGCGGGATGTGGGTCTTCTCACGCAGGAGTCGGTACCAATCCAGGTTGTTTTTCAGTACCGCATCCTCAAACACGGCGACTGTGCCGAACGCCTCCAGTTCCGCGGCAAGACGGGCGGCGATGTGTGGGTATCTGAATTCCGTATTCGGATCAACCCCAACGGTGTAGTCGGGCCCTGCGGCCTCCTTCATGAGCCGCACGGTTTCCACAATATCCCAAGAACGCGCCTTGAGTTTGTGGTTCTGAAATCCCAAACGGGCGCCGACTTCAGCTTCCGCCGCCGTTTCGTGCGGTTCCATGTGACAGGACCAATAGGAAACCGGCACCCGGCCCCGCACCTTCTCGCCGAAGAACCGATGAAGAGGAATGCCGAAGGCTTGTCCAGTGATGTCCAGCAGCGCACACGTAAACACATCCGGCTGGGCAAACGGGTCCAGCGCCAATACATCCTGCCCTATGTAGGAGGCTGCAGTGTGTTCGTGCGCGGATCGCTTGCCCTGGTATTCTCCCCAGCCCTCCAACCCCTCGTCGGTCCGAACGCGGCAAAGGGTAATGTCATAGATCTTCGGGAAGTATTTGGCAATGGGCGGAATCGGGGGAATTTCTACCTCGTAAAGGTCAACTTGGGTAATTTTCATGGTATCTCCTTTAGTGGGCTTTCACGGTTATCACTCGCCGAATTTCCACACTTTCATCGCCGACCTGCTAAACAGCCACTCCTTGTCAGTATCGTTGAGGAAGTCGAGGTGTGTTCGGAAGAGTTCCAGCGCGGGGAGGTATCCGGTCGATCTGAGCACCCCCGGGAAGTTTGTTCCCCACATCAGCCGCTGCGGTCCGAAGGCGTCGTATATCCGGCGAAACGTGGGGAATGTATCCTCATGCGGGTATGGGAGTTTCGACTTGTGGGCTTGAGGCGTGAACTTCACATAGACGTTTGGATACTGCGACATCCGCAGCACGTTGCTCAGTAGTGGATACGGCGGCTCTTCGTCCGTAGGGGCGCCCCCAATATGGTCTAGCACAACGTTGACATTTGGAAATCGAGCGATAATCGGTTCGACGGCAGGTAGACGGGCGGCTGGGCCATACACGATGAAGCCGACGCCCAGGTCTTCCGAGCGCTGCCATATCGCGTCCTGGTCAGGCGTTGCCCATTCTGAAGGCGGGTCTCGCCTTGCCAGGTGTATGCGCAGCCCACCAAAGCCGTCTTCTTTGACCAATCGCTCAAGTTGGTCGGGCGCATCGGGCGCCTTCGGGTTCACCAACCCGATCGCGGCAAATTTGCCTGGAAATCTTCGCAGGCAGTCCGCCACATATCGGTTGTCGTAAAGATAGTGTATGGGCTGAACGATGACCGCCTTATCCACCCCCGCCTCTGCCATCGTTTCATTCAACAACTCGACTGTCGCGCTCTCGTTGACCTGCCTTCCCTCGGCAAATGGATAACGCGATGCCTCATCGGTCCAAACGTGTAGATGCGTATCAATGATCATGTTTTTTCTCCCTTACAGACTGACAGTCTTCTCCGGAGGGGTCGGACGCTTCAAGCATAGGCAGCGAGCAATTCACGCAGATATTTGACCGCCCGCCTCATCGCCTCCGCGTTATCGAAATGCTTACCCTGGTGTTCCAGCACAATCGACATATTCCCGTTGAAATTCACCGTTTTTAGAATTTTCAGAATGCGCTCATAGTCGAGATATTCTTCCCGCCCACTATCGATTTTATAAATCTTGGCGCGGACGTATGCGGCATAAGGCGCGGTCGGCTCCAGGTAATCCTTGTAAATGTCCACGTTCGGATCGGACTCCCCACGCGGATGCGACCCAATCGAACCCAGCCACTGACCGGTATCCATGATAAAGGTGAAATTCTCGCGATCGGTCTCCCGCAAGATGCGCAACACCTGATCCGCGCTCATCGCAAAGCTGCCGTTGTTGTGATTCTGCAATCCGAGGCTGACGCCTTTCTCTGCGGCATAGTCCGAAAGCTGCTGGAAACGGGCAATCATCGGCGTCCACAGGGCCTCCTGCTCCTCAACTGTGTCCGGCCATTTGTACCTGGCGAACACACGGATGAGTTGCGCCCCCATGAAAGCAGCCATGTCCACATCCGCCTTGCCCTGCTCCATGCGATCGCCCAATTCCGACTCCGGCCCGGCAAAACTGCCGGCTCCCAGATAGCCGATGGGCAGACCGTGCTTTAGGCACTGTATCTTGATGTGGCGCAGAAAGTCCGGGGCCCTGGGCATCCCGGAGAGATGGAAGTCGATCACGTCCAGTCCCAACTCGTGGGCGAATGCGATGTGGTTTTCAAATTCTGCCTCATCTCCGGCACGAGCCATCATGCCGAGCTTGATCATAATTGTAGCTCCTTCTTTTTCCAATTGATTCGCGATTTCCATTATACGCATGCGAGAGATAAAGTCAACAAGAAAACAGCTTCACTGAGTTGATGCAGAAT
>JAPUIP010000235.1 GCA_027296925.1 Candidatus Poribacteria bacterium
ATTTGTAGAGCCACTTTTCAAACTGGTCCAGGGATCCTTCACTGGGCAAGTTCGGTAACCAAGGCGAAAGCTTTCCCTCCGATGTTGTGTCGGCGGAAGACAAGGTGACGCTCCATGGGCTGAAAAGCGTACAGAAAAAAATCAGCGATGCAATGAGGCTTAGAATTCTAGCGCGCACTATGACAATCTCCTTTCGTTAATCGATAGTGCTCTATATCAATTCAACCACTCACTCACTCGTTGACACAGGACTCGAAGAATCCCTTGCGCCACTTCAACGCGGTCTGCCATCAGTTCATACAGAACGTCCTGATCGATCCGGAACAGGCGGGTCTCTTCCACAGCAGTAACCGAAGCCGTGCGGGGTTCAGAATCCAGAACGGCAAATTCCCCAAAAATCGCCCGTTCACCCAAATAGGTACGGGTTTGCTCTCCGTCATGGACACGTATCTGTCCCGAGATAATGATATACATGCAGTTCCCAATTTCTCCTTTTTCTATGATTCTTTCCCCGGCTTTAAACGTGACTTCCTCCAGAATCGAAGCGATTTCTGCGAGAATGGGATAAGGCGTTTGAGAAAACAGATCGACCGTTTTTAGGATAATCACCTTCTCAATAGGCAAAAGAAAGGCGTAGTCATCTTTGCTTTGGGCTTTTATCGGCTGTAGTGGCTGCCCTCTATTTTGATATTCTGGCGCGAGGGCCACTCGCTCGCGAAACCGCCGACACAGTACCTGGATAATTCCACGAACCACCTCGGGGCGATCCACCATCAACTCATGGAAGGCGTCCTGTCCCAGGCGGAAAAGGCGGGTATCTTCAACCGCCGCGACCGAAGCCGAGCGCAGCGCAGCGGTCAAAATCGCCCACTCACCCACAATTCCCCCCGCCTCAAGGTAAGCGATGCTTTGCGTCTCGTTATAGACATGCACCCGTCCTGCCGCGATCAGATACATGCAATCTCCGGTCTCTCCCTGTCTGATGATGACCTCACCAGCCTTTACATTGACCTCGTGAAGAATGGAAACAGCACTTGCTAGAATCTACTCCGGAAATTCAGAGAAGATGCTAACGTTAATTAGGGCAACGGTTTTTTAAATGTTAAGGAACATTAACTGATCTTTGTCCTGAGCGGTGTCAAGACGACACACAACATCGGCAACGTGTGGACTGGAGTCGTTCTTTAATTGAGGGAGATATTCATGAAACGTCGTTGAATCAAGCTGAGATAGCGCCCAAGCCGCTGTTTCTCTGACGAGGGGTTTGGGATGAGACAAGGCAGAAAGAATGGTATCAATCGATGCCACAGTTCCACACTTCCCTATCGCATAAAGGGCGCAAGCTTCAAGAAAGAAATCTCCCCACTTTTCCGCTTGATTGACAATATCCGCCAGCCGGCGATTTGCATCCACTGTCTCCTGAGGAAATGTCCGATTCAGGTGTTCAAGACGCTGATTCAGAGGTAAGTTATCTAATAACGGAAACAGGAGCCCCTTCAATTTCTGAGAAATCAGATTATCAATGACTTCAAGGGCATATGCTCTTTTTCCCGCGGAAGGATGGGTTAAATTGTCGCGCGCCCGTAAAATAGACTCAGAGTCATAGATGAATGCGAGCAGTAAAAATATCCGCTTGCGACTCTGTTCAAAAGTATTTTCTAGCGCAGTTTTCAGGAGAGTGGTTGTTGGATCGATCTTGATATCTCTCAGTGCACTCAGCGTCCAGGCGGCCCAAGCCGCTTCTTCTTCAATTCTGCCCTCGATAATAGAAATGTCTTCATCGCGGACATGATAATTGCACAAGCTTAATGAAAGTAACGCCTGATAAGAGATCTCCCTGTCAGGAACGCTAATCTTGTCGTACAGCAATTGAACCGCCCGATCGCCTCGAATCTGACCGAAGATACGAACAATTCGGATTCGGACGTCCCGTTGCTGTCCCTTTTTGGCAAACGCGGCTTCTAACACTGGCAGTGCTGATTCACCACCAGCAACCAGGGCTGAAACTGTAGCCGTGCGTACCGCGGGTACAGAAAGATTGTCCACCACCAACGGCCACAACTGTGGATTCTTCAACTTTTCAACTGCGGCCAAGGCTTCCTGCCGGACTTGCAGATTATCATCTTTTAGCAGGTCTAACAAAGGATGGTAAAAATCTCGAACCCCGACTTCACCCAGTACCTGCGCCGCATGCTTTCGATTCACGGGGTCCGCTGAAGTGACCTGCTCAAGCAGATCTGCCCCGGCTAACAAAACCCCCTGAATACCGCCGCTTCGCAGCAAGCCAACGGCCGCTCCCAATTTGATATGTGGGTCAGAATGTTCAAGATAGGGCAACACTTGCTCAAGGGCGCCGCCCAGAGCCGCGAACGTACGCAAAGCAACTCCCCGCACTTGCGATGATTCTTCCAGTTCAACCCTTTTTGCGACTGCTTCCAACGCCGTGACGACCCCAAGCTGCTCAATGCTTCGCAAGACATCCTGACGCACCTCCGACGCCGGATGCTCTAATAAATCGATCAGGAAGGTTTCGAGGGACTCGTGTTCAATCTCTTTCAGCATATTCAGCGCATGAATCACCTCGCCTGCATGCGGACTCTGCAACCTTCTCTGCAGCACGGCAACGCTTGACCCGTCATTCAGAGAAAGGGCCATTCCACTCAGCGTACGTTTGGCAAGCGCATTCGTCAATACCGTCCTATACTCCCGTTGAAGCATGATGGCGACCATAATCCACACGGAGAGTATGCATAGTAATCCATAGGAGAGTTGAATGATACCAAAAGAAAGGACATTGGTTAGGAATAACAGGGCGATACCGGCTACACCAGCGGCAATCGGATCCGCCATGCTTTCAACCATCATCTGCACGCGCAACCGTTGATCGGCGGGCAAAGGCTGGTACAGAACCATGAGACTCGATCTGTTCACTGAGTCCCGGCAGACTTTATCAAAGAGCCGGGTTGCTGCGATGAGCCAGAAGATGATAGGAATCATACCAAACATCGCACCTATAATCGCAAACGACGCAGCCCCGGCGACAATCATGACCGGTAGTACGAGCAATCCGACTTTTAGACCGTGACGATTCATTAACCGATCTGTGATGAAAATTCTGCTGAGGAGGGTCACGAATCCAATCACTGCGTAAAAAGTTCCGAAGAACGCCGCCAACTGATTTTCGTGGGTGTATCGATCTCCGGCTCGGTCATAAAGGATGTTATGTACAAAGTAACACGCGAACCAGGAAAGTGCCGACAGACCAAAAATCAACATCACATAACGGTTTTGGATCAGATTAGAAAGTGATTCTCTGACTTCCTCTTTTCCGGCACGCGGTTTTTTCGTCTCTTCTTCAGGCAATAAGAGTCCATCCGCATACGCGCGTGTAATATACGTGAGCAGTATCAGGGAGAGTCCAATACCGCTAGCAGACACAAGCAGGAGATTTGGCGTACCGACAAATTTGACGAGGGCTGAGGCTGAAAAGCCACCGAGAATTATCGATACCACCTCCCCGGAACCGATTAACCCGAAAAGTCGTTTCCCCTGTCGTATGGTGAAGATCCGACCCGCTAATCCCCAAAATTCGATGTTGAGCGCAATCCATACCACATACGACCAGATGTAAAACGCGAGCACCACCCACTGAGAGTCGAAAAGCAGCAGCAGACGGAATCCAAACAGAGACACGAACATCGCTGAAAGATTGACGATGAGGAGGGTTGAAAATGGAAGGTATGCATGAAGCTTAGCGTAGATAAACCCAATGAGTGTGACAAATACAGCAACCCCAATATATGTGTACGGAAGCATACTCGCATCAAACTCGGACAGAAATAGCGTGCTGGCGACCGTCGCGGTAAAAACCTGAGCAATCCCAATAAAAAAGGAATGAATCAACATTAACCGAACCAGCCGGTTCTCCTCAGGCTGTAGGTTCAGGATGGTTGCGATTGTATTCTTTTTTGGCATAGTCCTTATGTCTTTGCCGACATGAAGAAGTAGGCCCCTGATTCAGGTGCACATGTCTATTATAGCATCAATCCGATTCTTGGGTGGACGATTTTTTTCATTTAATGCGGCCCCCTTGCTTCACCCAAGGGCTTGTCTGTGAGCACAAGATAGGAGCAACGCTCGAATGCCGCATCAAGCCTCGTGTTTCGTGTATCACTGAGATGCCTACTTGGCGATAATCATCTTCCTTGTTGCACGGAGAGACTTCGTGGAGAGCGTGTAGAAGTAGATTCCACTGGCGACGGGTTCACCCTGTTCATTGGTTCCATCCCAATAGGCAGCCGTGGTGCGACTCACATAGCGTCCGGGGGTGAGGTGTCCCAAATTGAGTTGTCGGACGGGGAGGCCGGCGGCATCGTGGATTTCGATTGTGACGGGACTGGCCGAGGTGAGGTGAAAGGGAATCCATGTTTCCGGATTGAATGGATTCGGATAGTTTTGCAGTAACAGGTCCCTGGCAGGAATCGATGGTGAGAGGAGGTGGCGCAAGACTTGTAGCGTACGAATGAACGCCGGGGAATTCGCCGGCGTGGATAGAAGATTCAAGTAAATCGAATGAAGCCGCTTTCGCGTCGCAGGTGATACTGGCTTGAGATACTGAATTGAGGGCGCCTCAAGTGCTTCATCAGCCGAATACGATTCACCAAAATGCGAACCAACCCGGACAAAATCGCTGAGGTCTACGACGCCATCTTCGTTAACATCGGGGTAGATTTCCACATCGGTCGGAATCGGCTGACCGATGTGTCTTGCCACGATGCTGAGATCAAATATGTTCACCACCCCGTCGCGGTTGACGTCCCACGGTCTGACAGACGCTTCGACAATAATCTTAGACGGGTGCGGATTACAATGGATTGGCTGTCCATTTGAATCCGCAAGGGTGAGATTTTCCAGTTGGATTTCGCTGACCCCGGTGTTCCGGGCACGGAACAATACGCCCAACAGGAGCCCACTGCCACTCACACCGCTTGGCTCGGTCGTGGTGGCGATTACGTCTCTGTATACCCCATTTTCCTGGTCTGCCAAGCCAGCCGGTTGCTGACCGAGCCCAGATTCACCAAAAATATCGCGAAACTGCGTGACAGTAACAAATTCGAGAACATTGGGATTTGTCCATTGCAGATCGAACTGAAAACCGGCTAAGTCTTTGACCGACTCCACCCAAACCTCGATAGGGAACTCCTCGCCTAAATTCACGCGACGGCGCAAAGGCATGACCCTGACAGCACATCGGATAAAGGATGCTGCCTCAGACCAATCACTGACGCCGCCGAAACTCCCTGTACGCACACGCCACCAATAACTTGGCACGCTGCCGTCAAGCGCGAAGGGAAGTTCGTTCACAGTAACGGTGTAGGACTGTGTTCCTTCGGTAAAATCCGGGGCACTCGTGAGCTCAACATCGTAGTAAATTGCGTGTTCAACAGCCTCCCACTTCAGGGCGACCTGTGCAGCGTCGACAAGCGTTCCATCTGAAGGTTCAAGGCGCGCGGGTTTCAAACGGCTTGAATTCCAGATCGTAACCGTTCCATCAGCCGCACCTGCGACTGCCAGTCGGGTGCGGTCTGGGCTAAAATCGAAATCTCGCTTGATTTGCGTATCAAAGGATCGAAGTTCCCGATGGGCGAGGACATCCCACAATTTGAGTGTATTATCGGTGGGTGAATCTAAGAGGCCAGCAGCGAGCAATCGACCATCCGGGCTAAATCGAACTGACAAAACCTGGCGGTCATAGGTTGCAAATGGTGCCTCCTCCATCCCGCCGGCAGACGCCAAGGCACTAACATTCCAGAGTCGCACAGTTCCATCCCTTGACCCTGAAGCAATAGCAGCCCCATCAGGGTGGAAAGCAACGGACAAGACCCCCTGCGTATGTCCGGCAAGGCTCTGACTGAGCCCCCTATCGTCGGAAATGTTCCAGAGGCGAACGGTACCGTCTTCTGATCCAGAGACAACCATTTCACCGTCCGGGCTGAATGCAACAGACCAAACCACATCTTCATGGCCTTCAAAGGTATCTAGAAGTTCGCCGGTGTCGGCGTCCCATAGTTTGAGCGTCCGGTCGCGCGATGCAGAGACAATACGCCTTCCATCGGGGCTAAAAGCAACCGACGTGACCTGCCCAATGTGGCCCTTGAACACACGGATTTCTCGCTGATCCGGTACATTCCATAATCTCACTGTGCCACCGACGGAAGCCGACGCCAGATCGCCGTTTGGGCGAAAGGCGAGGTCTCTGATTTTTCCTTGATGTCCGGTGAGGGTATAAATCTGCTCGTTACTCGCCACATCCCAGATGCGGATTTCATAGGCACCGCCGCCCCCGGAGGCGAGCCATTTACCGTCGGGGCTAAACGCAACGGCAAGCACGCGGCCTGTGTGCCCAAACAGGAATTGAGGAGGGAGTTCGGCATAAGTGTTTGTGCATAAAATAAAGACGATGGAGATTGGGAATAGTGGAATTAGGCGTTTCATGGCCATCCCCCGCAATCGAAAAATGTAAGATATAGTGTAAAACCGAATTTCGCCTTTTTAAGGGATGCACATTTTATGCCAACTGGCGAACACCTACATATTACGGATTCCACCAATACGTCATTTTGGCGACGACAGTGGAGTCGAGAAGATCGGTTTTGGCGCCGTTGGTATCGTAAATCTGGTTGAAAACGAGGAAGAAATCGCTACCGGGACGGTAGATATAGTTGAGCAGAAAGTTCGTGGAAATCACATTGTTGTCGCTGCTCCACTGGGCGAACACTTTCGCAAAAAGCGTTGTAGAAAAGGAGTAGCCCATACGCGCGCCGAAAATGCTCGCATTGAATGTGTCTCTGGGAAGCGTTACACGGTTAAACTGAAACAGGGGCTCAATACCGAAACGCCCGTTCGGTTTGAAGCCCGCATTGACGGTAAACCCCCACCGTTTTCCATTGTAGAAATTTCCAAAATTCACACTAACCCGCCCTGCTAACGCTTTCGTGTCATCGGTGGAACCTCTAATCATCATTTCATTAAAACTGTATTCGCCCTGAGGGATAATGATCCCCGGTCGGATTTCAAAATCCTCGTCGAGGCGTTCTTTGGTTTGTTTCGGTAGAATGCCAATATAGCTTCCGTTTTCAAATCGAAAATAGTTGGTCAATGTGATTTCTCGAGTTTCCAATTGGTTGTCTTGATTGAGGATAAAATCAAACGCCGGTCCTGTATAGATTTGGCGAATCCCAAATTTGCCGAGCCGGGGGCTATAACGCATTTGGGCATTGATTCGGCGGACTCCCTTTCGCCTGATGAATCCGACTTCGGGGTTAAAGTTCTCATCGATGTCCGTATATGAACCCTCCAGGCGAAAATCTTTGTTCCGCCAACTGCTGCCGAGGTACAAGGCGTTGTTCTGACCGGAGACATCCGCTTCAAACGTGCGAGCCCACAGCCCACGTATATCGAGGCTATCGGTTGGGCGATACGTGAAGTCAAGTCCACCCGCTCGGTTGTATGCGTCAGAATCCCCGCTCTCACGGGATGCAAGCACCTGCTTATTGATAGCGATCATTCCAATAGAAGACCCTTGCCCCAAGCTGATCAATGAGAGATTCTATGTCCTGTCCCTGAACCTCAAAGCCGCCCATCATCAAACACATAAGACACAAATACCTGCGAAAACACAACTTACGTTTCATGGCGGAGATTCCTTAGTCTAAAGGTTACTCTTGCACAGGCTTTTGTGCCACCTTATCACGTTTACGGATTCCACCAATACGTCATCTTGGCGATCAATGTAGATTCCTCAAGCTCGGTTTTGGAACCGCTACTATCATAATTCTGGTTGAAAACCAGGAAGAAATTGCTACCGGGACGGTAGATGTAGTTGAGCAAAAAGTTCGTCGAAATCACATTTTCGTCGCTGTTCCACTGGGCGAACAGTTTCGCAAAAAGCGTTGTGGAGAAAGAATAGGTCACGCGAGTTCTCAACACGTTCGTATCGAACGTCTCGTCGGGGAGTTCGACCCGGTTAAATTGGTATTGCGATTCCAGCGCAAAACGCCCACTCGGCTTGAAGCCTACACTGATATCGAAACCACGTCTCTCCCCATTAAAGAAATCACCGAAACCTGCGCCAAGTCGGGCGGCAATCTTTTTACTGTCATTTGTGGAAATCATCCCCCGAAAGGCGGTGAAGTTGTAATCGCCGATCGGTATGAAGACATCGTCTCGGATTTCAAAAAGTTCGTCAAGGTGTTCAAAAGTGCGTTTGGCCTGCAGGCTGATCCAACCGCCGCTCTCCAGTTCAAACCAGTTGAGGAAGGTGAACTCTCGGGTTTCCCATTCATTATCTCGATTGAGGATTAAGTCAAACTCTGGGCCAGTCCAGACCCGGCGAATCCCAAATTTCCCCGGCCAGGGCGTATAACGCATGTCGCCGCGAATGCGCCGGATGCCGTCGCGGCGAACGAAGCCGACCTTGGGATTGAAGTCCTCGTCGATGTCCGTGTAGGAACCGTTCAGTCGGAACCGGTCATTTCGCCACCGGCTGCCCAAATACCACGCATTGCCATTGCCGTCCTCTGAATCAAAGGTCTGCGCCCATAGCCCTCGCACATCGAGATGCTCGTCTGGACGATACGCGAAGTCAAATCCACCTGCCCGGTTATAGGTGTCCGCATCCCTGCTATCGCTGGATGCAAACGCTTGTTTATTGATGGCGATCGCGCCAATGCTTGAGCCGCTGAGAATGTCCCGTGTCACACGCAGCACGGAGTAGTTGGTCTGTGAGACGTTCACAATCTCATCCGGATCGGTCACCGATTCGTCGGTTTGAAAGTCATCCGTCAACACATTCAGTACCCCAATGCCGTAAGGCCCAGCCTTGCCCGTAATTTTCCCCCCGGCGATAATCGGGATGGCACGGTCCTCTTCAATCCCAATGCGACGGCTGTAGAAGAGCAGCAACGGGGGCGGACGACGGAAGCTGCCGCGTGGGATGCCGACATCAAACAGCCCTGCACCTTCTAAAAAGAAGGGACGCTTCTCCGGGAAGAACAGACTGAAGCGGGTTAAGTTGACCTGTTCCTCGTCGGCTTCTACCTGGGCAAAGTCTGTGTTCAAGGTGAAATCGGCGGTAAGGTTCGAGGTGAGCCCGTACTTGAGGTCAAAGCCAATGTCGAGTTCCCCATCGGTGTCATCATCTTCTTCGTTTCGGCTCACTCCGGGTAAGATATAAGGCAGAAATTCCAGATTCCGAGCGGGTGTAATGCCTTCCAGACCAACCAGGCTGCCGAGGTTGGCGGTGCGATATTTCGCCATCCCGCCATACGATTTGGACATGGGAACCCATATTGACCCTTCATTGTTTCGCGGGATTTCCCGGCCCACATTCATCCCCCAGACCATGTTTTCGCTCTTATTGAACCGGAGTTGGCTGAAAGGAATGGAAATCTCCGTGGTCCAGTAGGTATCATTGATTTTGGCGCGACATTCCCAGATCGCATCCCAGCTTCTGTTCAGGCTATCCCCGCTGTTTGTCACCGCATAATCTTGCATTGCGCCCAATGCATTCGTCCGGAAGAAAAATGCGTTGCGCCGATCGTTGTAGGTATCGAGCAGGACGAAAACATTGTCGTTTTTATGCAGGTCTCGCGCATCGCGGCGCATTTCGTTGGCAACTAATTTGGAGAGGTCTGAGTCAAAACAAGTGAAACCGAAGTAGATGTTTTCCTCATCATAAAGAACGCGCACTTCTGTCGCTTGCGTTGACGGCGCTCCCTCGTTCGGTTCAACTTGGACGAACTGGTTAATCGGTTTTGCGTGCTGCCAGTCGGGCTCATTGAGGTCACCATCGACCTCGATGGTCTGAAACGTTCGATACGCCTCGGCTTCGTACTCCATCGCTCCCGGATTCGCGTTGACACAAAACGGTAATAACAGAACGAGCCCGAATAGAAAGCAGCATTTTATGCGCCACGCCCAAGATTGACGTTGATGCTGAAAACTTAAATGAGAACTCATAGCCTTCCTCCCGGATAAGAAATCCCTTGGCTGACATTGTGGTGTCTGTCTGGTGTCTGAAGATATATTTGGACATAAGAATGACGAAAAAAAGGAGGAAGGGATTAGTCGAAGTTTTTTCGCTTCAACGCAAAAACGATAGAGGGGCGAAGATCAGAAAGTTTGTTTCTTTCTCTCTGCATCTCTGCGTTACAATTTAACCCAGACGGCTTGGGCTCATTCAGAAAACTGGAAGTTCCTTAAAATTCCACCGTCACTCCGAGATAAGGGATAATCGGCAATTGGTGGATGACGTCAAAGTCGCTGTAGTCGTCGTTATAATCAAAATCCAACACATTCTTGCGGTTGTATGCATTGAAAATCTCAAGGAAAACGCCCATCTGCCAGCGATCGTAGATGAACGACTTGTGGATGCGAATGTCTAGCCGATGGAATGGGGAAACCCTTGCCGAATTAACTTCACCATAGATTGGGACATAGACGAGTTGACCGGTTGTGGGATGGGGCACAAGCGTCGCATCAAGCACCGGCGTATAAGGATTGCCCGTCGAATACTGCCACTTTGCGCCAATCTCCCACGTCGGCGTGAGTTTGTAGCTGGCCGTGAGCGTGGCGACATGCGGCTGATCGAATGAATAGAGACGCTGCGGGTCTTCGGGGCGATCACGGCGTTCGGAACGCGAATAAGCGTAGCTCACCCAGCCAAAGAATCGGTCACCGCTACGGTGGTTGAGAAAAACCTCAACGCCCCGCGAGAACCCCTCACCTTGATTGAGATAGACCTGTTCTTCATCCTGCGTGATCAGATTATCGAGATCTCTGTAATACCCCGCGAATTTTAGGCCTGTATTTGGGGAGATCTGCCTTTCCACTTCCAAAATATAGTGGATCGCCTGGGTCGATTTCACATCAGGATTTCCGAACCCCGGAATGATTTGAGGCGCTTGAGGGCTTTGGTCGTACTGACCATAGGCGAACCGAATCTCTGATCCGCTCGGAATCTTGAGTTTGACACTTCCTCTTGGTCCAATGGAGAGTTCATCGGTCAGGTTGAAATAGTCAACGCGGAGGCCAAGCGCGATCGATAAAAACTCGAGGGGATCATACCGGCTTTGTAAATACCCTTCGATTCGACGGAACCGTTCAGTCAGGTCCGCTTCTATTTTCTCTTCAAAGGTAAAATCAAAACTCGGATCGCCTTCATCCGGAGGGCGTGTGAAAAAACTCGATACGCGCACCGGCGCCGTTGTGAAGAGTAATCCGGATTCTAAGCGATGTTTCGGGGTCAAACGGTAGATCAGATCTTCACGAAGTTCATGGAGAGGAATTTGAAACCGCAGGAAAAAGCCCTGACCAAAGCTGAGGTTAAAATGATTAAATAATCGCGAGAAGGATAAATCAGAGGTCAGCCGGTCTGTCAAAAGGGATTTCAGGTGGATGCCTTGTCCGTCAAAACCGCTCTCAAAAAGAAACTTCCCTGCGAGTGTCGGATCATTATCCACGTCCTCTTCATCCAGCTTAAATTCCATAAAATCGTCTGCTGCGAAAGCATTCAACGTCAATTGATGCTTTTGGCTCAGATCGTAGCTGACTTTGGCTTGATAGTCCCAGAATCTCGGAAATGCTATGATATTCTCGGCTGAGATCGGTAGCAGATCCACATAGCTACGCCGTGCGCTGACGTACCACGAACCACGATTTCCGATTGCCCCTTCGACAAGACCTTCTGAGTAGAGGAGGTTGAGATTGAATTTGCCACTCAATCCCTCCGGGCTGCCACGCCGTGAGTAGATGTCGATAACGGCTTGCGAATCGGCGCCGAACTCCGCGCCAAACCCGCCGGCATACACATCGATCCGTTCAATGACCTCAGAACTGATTGTCGAAACGAGCCCACCGAAATGGTAGGGATACCCCAGCGGTGTCCGATCAAAATAAAAAATATTGTCCTCCGGAGCGCCCCCGCGAATGTAGAGCTCGCCACTAAAATCGTTCGCCACGCCAATTCCCGGCAATACCTGCAAGGCGCGAAGCGCATCTCCCGCTGTACCAGGAACCCGCTTAATGTCCAGCCGCTGCAAACTCTGTTGGCTGACAGTGGGCGGAAAACGCTGCGCGGTCACAAGAATCTCTTCAACCAGGAATTCAATCCGCTCAAGATAGATTTTGACTGAGGTGGTTTCCCCCGGCTTCACCGTGACGACGGTATCTTCCGGGCTGCGGTAGCCGGAAGCGAATACGGTGAGTGTGTATTGCCCGGCGGGAAGCGCATTGAACCGAAATTCGCCATCTGCATCGGTCATCAGACGTTGGTCGGTTTCAACGAGGCGAACGTTCGCGGCCGTCAGTCTCTGCCCGCTTCCTCTCCGGTACACCGTTCCGTGGATGGCGCCGTTGTCTTCGGAGAATTGCGGCGCAGGGGCCGAGGATAGATATGCGGATGGGATCATGAACAAGCCGATTGCCAGAAAATACGCCAGGTATGTTTTCATGCGGGATGAGTGCTCCCTTTCACGCTGTGATGATTCGCAAAGCCGGTCTTGGACGCTTGCGCTTTTTATCCAAATATTAGACGCTGTGATCGCCGGCGACGATGACACCGTTTTGATGAAACGGGTCAGAAATTTATCTGTTTGACACAAATGCCGTCCTGTGATAAGATAGCCAGTATCAATCAATCGCGTGTAGCGTGGCAGAAGTTATTGGATAGCAGCAGACCTTCAGCGGGTTGAGTTGTCCAGATATGTGATCACCGAGCATGAACTATAGAGACATTCTCAAAAACGTCCCCAAAGAATATTGCCAACGGGTCGCGCACCGAATTGGATTAACCGACCGACTGCCAGCATCGACACTCCAAAAGAAGCTCTTACAACAGTTTCTGAATCCAGACCTCCTGAAAAACATGGTGGACCGCCTCGGTTCTCATGAACGTTCAGCCCTGACAATGCTTGCATTTTCCTGCGGCGAAACCGGTGTACCATTTCATCTATTCAACCGGAAGCTCAATCAAATGAGTCGCGGTTGGTCTCATCTGAGCGGAGAAGTCCTGCGCACGCTGGCCGAGTCGGGATTTGTGTTCGCGATACCCGTTGGTAACATGCAATATCACTACATTATTCCCGAAGATCTCCGGCGACTGCTACTCAAAATTCTTGCGCCGGATGTGGATGCTGGACTCGTATCGCCCAAAGAAACGCCGAGGAGTGTTCGCAACGATGGTTTTGCGCTGATCCGAGACACGTTCACCTTCCTGTGTTCAGCGTCCCAATATGGAATCGGGAGGACACAACAAGGCAGCATTTACAAGCGCACACAGAAACACCTCCTCAGCCGATTTGAAGCGCCTGAAGATACCCCGAAGGTCTACGATCGGATCAATCCGACAGAAGGCAATTCAGATCGCCTTGATTTTATCTATCAATTCTGTTGGCGGGGGAAGCTGCTCGCCGGGGATAATTCGAATATGCGATGTAGTCAGGCGGGGCACGAGTGGCTGCGAAAACCGGATGCAGAGAAGATCGCGGACATATACGATGATTGGCTAGAATACCATGTATCGAAAAGACCGCAGGCTTCAATCGCCCTTTCCATCTGTCGCATCCTCTCTCCGGATGGTTGGGCGCTCCTTTCCTCGATTCAGGAGCAGGTGGCTAAGTTCAATGTGAATCCAATCTGGATGCAGACGCTATACTCCCAGCTTGAACGTTCATTCGTCAACTACCTCACGTATATGGGCGCGCTCGCGTTTGCAAGCGTCGGAGACGACATTGCGATTCAGGTGACGCATCCGGGCAGGCGTCTTTTCGCCGGAGAGCCGATCGAGACTTATGCGCCGGAGGAGTCGTTCATCGTTCAACCCAATTATGAAGTCCTCGCGTCAAGTTTTCTGGCACCGGAGATTCGGTGGATGCTCAACCATATTATGGAACTCCATCAAGCCGACCAGGTGGCGATCTACAAGCTCTCCGCGCAATCGATCTACGACGGCTTGCGTTCAGACATTTCCCTCGATGAAATTTTGGTGTTTCTGCGAACCCACTCCAAAACAGGACTCCCCCAAAACGTAGAGATTTCGATCAGAGAATGGGCTACACGGTACGGGCAAATTTACTTGATGGACGTGATGTTGCTGCGATGCAAAAATGAAAACCTCGCTCATGAGATGAAGGCCTCTAAACAGATTGGAAAGTATATTCTCGGCGAGATTTCCCCAACGGACCTCGTAGTGTCGCGGCAGAAGTACAAAGCCATCCTCTCTTTGCTTGAAAAACAGAACTATATGCCGTTGCCGGAAGTTGTCTCCCTTGAGGAGGAATAAACCGTAAGGATACGACTTTTTCAGTTATCGAGAAAAGAACCCTTCGCAAGGTTCCCACGCTGTAGTTACGCACGAGAGGTACGGAATTTCGGCGTGAACCGAGACAAACCCGCTTCAAAACCTTGCGAAGGTTGTCTGTCCCCACCCAAG
>JAPUIP010000236.1 GCA_027296925.1 Candidatus Poribacteria bacterium
ATAACGACTACAGTTATGCCGGCGACGAGGAAATGCTCGACTTTTATATCAAAAAGGGGTGGTTCTTCACGGTCATGCAGATCGACCCCAAACAGGTGAAGCCGAAGCTCGACGGTACATATGAAGGCGAAGTCACGCCGACCCGATTCACCTTCTCTTCAGAGAAACTCATCTATCCGCTCAAGATTACGCAGATCTCTGTAAGGAATAAAACGGAAGCGCTCTTTTACGTGCAGGCGCCCTCCAAAATAGACCTGCCCGGCCCCTTATCATACGAATTTACCTGGGTACCTATGTGGAGCAGCGCAATCGGCTTTGCTCGCCCTTGGAAACTGACCCAGCAAGAGAAGAAATGGCAGCAGCATGTTGGAACATGGGTGCAGCAGTTCCTCACATGGGCAGATGGGATGCGTCAGGAGCGTATCGAGCCGGCCACACTGGAATGGGCGAAGCGAATCACCAAAAACGACATCGGAGTGCTCAAAGGTAAAAAACGGTACAACCGTGACGCCCCAGAGGAAGATGTGGAAAAACTCAAACTCCTGACCGATTACATCGAGCAGGATAAGTTCATCACGAAGTTTCGGAAGGTGTTCACGAAAGCTGAGATGAATGCAGACCTGGAGTTCATCCGGGCAATGGTGAGCCGGCGGGAGGATAATATCGAGTATTATTCCATTCTGCCAACCTCTCCGCCATAATCTGAGGCGGGCTCATGGAAAACTGCTTTCGGCTTCTGGCAAGAAGTAAGTCCACTTCGATGAACTCCGCAACGGCAAATGAAAAATGAGAAAATCGCAATGCAAGCCAAACAGATACTGGAAACCTGTTTGTACGTCGATGAGCTCGTCGAAGCCGAAGCCTTTTACAGCAGCGTTCTGGGATTACTACCTTTCTCACGGGTCGAAGGTCGGCACGTATTTTTCCGTTGTGGAAATGGCGTTTTCCTACTTTTTAACGCGGCCCAGACTCAGCAGTCGACAGGCGCCGTGCCCCCACACGGTGCGAATGGCCCCGGACACGTTGCCTTCGCCATGCAGGAAGATGACATCCCAAACTGGCGGGAACACCTGCGTCAGAACGGTGTGACGATCGAACAGGAAATCACTTGGCCCAGCGGTGGGTATTCGATCTATTTCCGGGATTCGTCAGGCAACAGCGTGGAACTTGCGACGCTAAAGACCTGGGGACTGTAATGTGCTGAAATATAATCAATATGGAGTGTTATTGTATGTTGACAGACATCGAAGAATCCCAACTTGATGAACACGGTTTTTTACTTTTGGAGCATGCCATCACCGCCGATGAAGCTGATGAACTGCGCGACCTGTCAATGTCCCTCGCTGCACAAGAGCGAGAGGCCGGTCGCGGATACATGTATATAGACGACAAAGCGCAACGGGTCTGGAATCTGGTGGACAAAGGCGAGCCGTTTGAACGGGCGATTCAGCATCCCCGCGTGCTTACGGCGATGGAGTACCTGCTTGGCGAAGACTGTACGCTCAGTTCATTCACGGTGAACGTCATCGGTCCCGACGCGACGGAGGGCGGACTCCATATTGATTATCCTCTGGGTTCTATGCCGACGCCGCGTCCGAACTTCCCACTCGTCGCAAACAGCGTCTGGTTTCTCGACGATTTCACACTTGAGAACGGCGCGACCCGGTGCATCCCCGGCAGCCACCGTCGGTTAGAGGCTCGGCCGGAACCGAATGTCCAATACGACGATGAAGTGCAAATCACGGCACCGAAAGGTTCGGTGATGATCATTAACGGATCTGTATGGCACGGTTCGTCCGCCAATCATACTAACCGCGATCGCGTTGCGCTGCTCGGTTTCTTCTGCCGGGCATTTCTGAAGCCTCAGCAAGATCACCTCAAGATTGTCTCCCAAAAGGTAATCGATCGCGCGACACCAACGTTGACGCGACTGCTCGGCTTTAATTCGATGCCGAATACGAACACTTAATCTCATTTGAAACAGCATGGACGAATGTAACAACGGAATGAAAGCGAGAAAGTTATGGGGACAGTTTTTGAAGAAGTTGAGACCTGGATTGATCAGGCCCGTGCCAAACTGGAAACCGGCGGCATCAATGATGCCGATCTGGACAAATTGGCTCAGATGATCGTAAGCCGCAAGAGCACGCGACAGCGGCTGCTCTATCTGCACGCCACCACACCGAGTGTCCGATCGCAGGTGATCGGCATGGCGTTGCACGAGCCCGTACGTGGGTCTGTGACCGAGATCACGACAGAGGGACATGAATGGCCCTACCAAACCGTACACGATGCAGTGCTAGACGGGTGGCAGGTTATTCATTTCCCCGATCAACGATCCAACTTTGGCGATCGAGAAATTGATGTCCTGGGCTACGAATTTATCCTACAGAAACTAGAGGTTTACGATGGCTGACAAACCGTATCTGCTGACCGATGACGAAGTCATCACTTTTATCATTCGCGGCTATCACATTGTTGAAGCGGACTTCCCTGAAGGTTTCAACGCATCCATTTATGAGGAACTTGATGGGCTAAATCTATTGCAAAATAATCTGGGGGATGCGATTCTCGATCGCGTGCCCAAGCTTTATCAAGTCTACGACCACCCCAAAGTACGCGGCGCGCTGGTAAGCCTGCTCGGTGAAGATTTCCAGATGAACAGCCATCGGCACTGTCATGTCAATCCGCCCGGCACGCGTAGTCAGAGCTGGCATCAAGATGGGGTGAATCAACGGCATCACCAGATTCGGACGGTCCTGGCGATGTATTACCCTCAGGATGTGACCCCGGATTTGGGACCGACCGCGCTCATGCCCGGAACGCATTTCCGCAACGCCCCTACCGACCGCATGGCAACCTACGCCAATTTCCGTGAGCAGGTTGTCCTCAATGTCAAAGCGGGCACGGTTGCTATTACCCACTATGACATCTGGCACGCCGCTACTGCGAATCGTGGCAACAGAACACGCTACATGCTAAAGTTCCTATTCAGTCGCGGCAGCGAACCGAAGGCGCCAAGTTGGAATCACGATTCAGAGGAAACGAAAGGCTTGATGCGTCGTTTTAGCTTTGAAAGGCCGTGCGCGTGTTCACAGTCAGACCACTACAAGGAGCGGGGATTGCGTATGGAGATGTGGAATCATCTCATCGGCAAAGCAAACAGTTAATCCGGCGCATTCAGTGGTTTGTTTCACAAGTCCGTGTAGGGTTTTAACCTTGCGAAGGCTGATGGCAGTGCTCGTCTAGGCAACCCCGTTTGGAACCTTCGCAAGGTTTTCTGCCACGAGGGGTTGATGTGCTAAATGATACAGTGTGCGCCGGTCCTTGAGAAGCCTATGAAACCAACCCAAACGATACGGAGGTAACCCATGATGAAGCCCAAACCCACACGCTTGAGTGTCCTTCTCACTGTATTTCTGGTCACGGTTGCTTTTGCCCAGAGAGAGTTTCGTGTCGAATCGCGTCCGGACGGACAACGCCCGGAGAATCCGGGGCAGCAATGGGCGCTGCTGGTTGGGATTGACCGGTATGACAGCGAAAGGATTAGCCCGCTCCGGTACTGTGTCGCTGATGTGAGTGCCTTCAAACAGATGCTCGTTGACCCCGCCGTTGGTGGATTCGCCCCCAATCAGGTGTATTTGATGACGAACCGGGATACCGGCACAACTCGCCCCACCAACACAAATGTCATTTTTCGTCTGAAGAAGATAGTTGAACAGGTGAAACCCGAGGATACGTTTGTGTTCTACTTCTCTGGACATGGAATGACGCGAGACGGGAAGCCATTTCTGCTCTCGGTGAATGCGGACGCGAGAGACCTGGACACGTTGGAATTGAGCGCCATCCCAGTGGAAAAAGTTAAACAGATTCTCTCCTCAATCAAAGCACACCAAACGTTGTTTATTCTTGATGCCTGTCGGAATGACCCCTCGTCCGGCAGAGGTGATGAAGATAATCCCTTAACACAAGCCTTTGCTCGTGGGATCCAGGTCCGTCCCAAACTCCGGACGGCAGGTCTTCCGTCAGTGACGGCAACGTTGTATGCGTGCAGCTTAGGTGAACGCGCTTACGAATGGCCGGAAAAGCAGCACGGGGTGTTCAGCTACTATCTGCTGGAAGGCCTCCAAGGGAAAGCCGCCACCCCGGGGGGTGAAGTCACGGTCGCCTCGCTGGCGGAATATACGCAGCAAGGCGTCACCCAATGGGCAAAAGAGAATCTCTCGGGTGGGAAGA
>JAPUIP010000237.1 GCA_027296925.1 Candidatus Poribacteria bacterium
CTGGAAACACTACGAGACACAACTCGAACCCATCCGCGACATCCTGGGACCTGTGATGGACGATTAGGGAGGCTCTGGTTCGAACAAAAACAGAAAGTATTCATGTGTGGTCTTGCAACGAGTATTATCCTCCAGGGAATCTTGTTGAGATGCTGATTTGTCACATAAGTAATTAGAATAAGAGGTTTCGAATATGCAAACTAAGCGGGTGCTGATTGTTGGCGGTGGATCATCGGGCTGGACAGCTGCGGCGTATTTGAACGCAAAACTCAATTCCGGCAAGCAAAAAGTTGCAGAAATTAGCCTGGTTGAATCTCCGGATGTGCCTCGTATTGGTGTTGGTGAAGCGACGATTCCAAATATTAACAGTGTTCTGGCTGTTATAGGTATCGATGAGCTGGATTTTATGAAGGCCGTTGACGGAACCTTCAAGCAGTCAATCCGTTTCGATAATTGGCTCGACGACGATCCCAATAACAAGCGCAATTTTTATCATCACCCGTTTTGCCGATACGGATCAGGACCTGGCGACGACCCTGGTCGAAGATGGTTGATGAGCGACCGATCAGTGCCTTTTATGAATACGGTATCGGCGCAGCCAGTTATTTGCGAGATGGGGCTTTCACCGAAAATGCTCGGCAACAAAAACTCCGGGTTCCCGTTACATTATGCATTTCATATGAATGCGCTGAAGTATGCAGACTATTTGTGCGCGTTCGCCACAAAGCGAGGTGTTACCCACTACCTGGATAATGTCATCGGCGCGGATCAGCATGAAAACGGCAATATCGCTGCTGTACGTACCCAATCAGGCAACCGGTTGGAAGCCGACCTTTTTATTGATTGCACGGGTTTTGCTGCTCATCTTATAGAGAAAAAGCTCGACGTTGGTTTTAGGGATCTTTCACAGTGGCTTATCTGCGACCGGGCTATCACTATGCGTGTGCCCTATGAGCACCACTATCCCGGTCATGTGAATCCCTATACCACGTCAACCGCATTATCGGCTGGTTGGGTCTGGGATATCCCTCTCCAGACGAACCGTTCACTTGGCTATGTGCATTCAAGCGCACACATCAGCGAGGATGAAGCAGAAAAGGAGCTGCGGGCATTCGAGGGTAGCCATTCGGAAGCGTTGCCATCGCAAACTGTGAATTTCAAGGTGGGAATGAGGGAGCAACATTGGGCTGGGAATTGTGTAGCTATTGGTTTGTCTGCAGGGTTTATTGAGCCATTGGAATCGACCGGACTGTATCTTAGCCAGATTGCCACTGATCTTCTGGCCGAGCATTTTCCTTTCTCGGATAAAGGGATCGATGATATGGCATCACTTGCTTTCCGATTTAACCGGGTTATGACGAACCGCTATTATGAGATTCTGGACTTCATCAATATGCATTACTGCCTGACCCGTCGAACGGATACGGAGTTCTGGCGTGAAATCAGGCGCCCGGAACGGATTAACGATAGATTGCGGGCCAAACTGGACTACTGGCGACTGAAACCGCCCTCGGTATCGGATTTTTCTGATCAATTCTTTCCGAATATGCTATCAGAAGCAGGCGGTACAATGGGGGACAGTAGATTTCCGATTGACACGGGTGGTCTATGGAATCATCTCAGCTATGAGAACGTTCTCTATGGTATGGACTATCTCCGTGACGAGTGCGATGAAATGTTCGGTAAAAATCGACCTCGCCCCACAACGCTTAAGTCAGTTCACGATGCTATTAAGGGGGTCCCGCGTAAGCACCCACCACATGATGTCTGGTTGAGGCGAATTGTTGGAATGGCGGACTATGCAGTATGACATTTAGAGATGCATTAAAAACGAAAGACTTTGTGGTCACTGCCATGTTCGATGTTTCTGTTTAGGGTTCGTCCTCGCAGTTGGGAGAATACCGGATGAAAAAATCGCCCCTTGTACTACGCCGCGAACAAGCCCTGGGTGTGGGCGCAGCGCTTTTTTATGATGAACCGCTGCACATCGTCCGTGGCGATGGTGCCTATCTTTACGACGCCGATGGACGGCGTTATGTCGATATGTACAACAATGTGCCTTGTGTCGGCCATGGAAACCCGGTCGTCGCCGAGGCCATGGCCCGGCAACAGGCGACACTCAATGTCCATAGCCGCTATTTGCATGAGGGCATCGTAAGCTTCGCTGAGCGGCTCACGGCCCTTCAGCACGACGGGATCGAGTGCGCAGTCTTCAGCTGCAGCGGCACTGAAGCCGTTGACGTCGCCTTCCAGATGGCCCGTGCCGCGACCGGCAGGCGGGGCATCGTCTGCACAAATGCCACCTATCATGGTAGCAGCGCCCTGGTCGACCGGCTGAGCTATCTGGGCAGAACCTCTTGTGAGAGCGATGAGATTAGAGCCTTTCCCTTCCCGGAGATGTATCGCCCCCTGGTGGAGGGAGCAGACGAGGAAAAAATCGGCGAGGCTTATCTACACACTGTTCGCGCCGCCATCGACGGACTGCAACAATCCGGCACCGGATTCAGCGCACTCATCATGTGTTCAATTTTGGCGAATGAAGGCCTGCCCAACATCCCGCGCGGGTTTATGCGGCGTGCCGCCGACATGGCGCACGAAGCGGGCGGCCTGGTCATCGCCGACGAGGTTCAGGCCGGCTATGGCCGCACCGGACAATGGTGGGGTTACGACGCCAGCGGTTTCACGCCGGACATCATCGTGACTGGCAAGCCCATGGGCAATGGCCTGCCGCTGGCCGCGACGACGGCGAGCAAAATGCTTGTTGACTGCTTTCGTGCGAAAACCAGCTACTTCAACACATGTGCTTCCAGCCCCCTGCAGGCAGCAGTCGGTATGGCGGTGTTGGATGAAATTGAGCGGGGCAAGCTGTGCGACAATGCCCGCAAGATCGGGGCGAGACTGAAGACGGAACTCGGCAAACGGCAGGAGGCTTATGATTTCATCGGTGATGTGCGCAGTCAGGGGCTGTTCCTGGTGGTAGAGATGATCCACCGTGGTGAGGCCAGAAAAGCCCATGCCACGCTCGCGTCAGATATCGTCAACCGTTTGAAAGAAAAAGGATTTTTGACAAATACCGACGGTGCCTTGAACAATGTCGTGAAGATCCGTCCACCGCTGGTCTTTTCTGATAAGGATGCGGATGATTTCCTCGTCGCTTTCGACCAAACCATGGGGGAAGTCAATGAATAATGATGCGATTGCCGCCCGCTACATGCCTGCCGCCGTTGAGGCTCTCAAGGCCTTTCCGATCAACCCTTCACGGCTGGAGCTTGTGTTGCTCTCCGAGAACGTGACGTTTCGTGTG
>JAPUIP010000238.1 GCA_027296925.1 Candidatus Poribacteria bacterium
TAACAGCTATCTCGCGCTGCAGAACGAAGCGCCTGTGAACGACGACCATCCCGCAGTCGAAGCGATTCACCGGTGGGTGGAAGCAGAATATGAGTCCGGTCGGAACGACCCCATTTCCGATGATGAGATGTTGTTGCAGGTTGAGCTCCGGTTGAATCAGGGTGAAGCCGTTTCGCTTCATGAACGCCGCGAAATCCCGCGAAGTGGAGTCGTGACCATCTGAACGATGTGCGTTATTTTTAAGCCCCGTATCATCGAAGCATATTTTTCATGATATATTCTGCGGATTATTATTTCACAATATGAGATTTTAAACGGTTATTACACTCCGCATTACGAAAAAGGAGGATTCAATATGAAGTGTCATGATGTCCGAGAGGAACTCGTCGCCTATATCGACGACGAACTTTCCCCCATGGGGAGACATGCGATCGAGGCACATCTCGCTGAGTGTGCCGACTGCGCGGTTGAATGTGAAACACTGCAAGAGACAATCGAAGCAACTCATCAGATCGCGTCCATCCAACCCTCGCAAGGTTGGTGGGAAAAATTACAGGAAAATATGCAAACACCCGAATCCGATTTCTTGTCGGAGCTCCGCGCATTGCGCGAATCCGTTGCACGTCTAGAAAGCCGGATGGATGGGCGTTTGAGTCAACTTGAACCGGCGAAAGAGGTGATGACGCTGGAGGAGGTGGCCTCCTACCTCCAGATCGAACTCGACGCGATGTGGAATCTGCTTGATGAGATCCCACACTTTCAGGTCGGCTATGAGCTACGATTCAGGAAATCTAGCGTTGATGAGTGGATGCACATGAAGGAAAATGGTTCTGGCAGCGATTCGTTCCATTGGGATTTCCCAACGAACTGGCTTGATCGTCTGAGCCAACTTGAACCGTAACTGGCGAATCAACGCCCTCAGGAAACCGATTGACTGTCAAAATGGAGAAGAAGATGAGAATCGCAACCGTCGATTCCGGGTGCTCGATTTTAGACCGAGATTTCAAACCGATCAGCATCTTGTCAACTGTTGCACTGGTCGTCGATCAACCCTATCAGGCACCGATGCAACTGAAAGCACGTTCGGGCGATTACGCCATGACAGACCCGAACGTGTTAATCTACGAGCTACAACTCTGTTACGAACTTTTAGAAAACCAGGAAGCGGACTGCGTTCATTTAGATCTCACCCTCGGGGGCGTCAATATCTTAGACCTGACGGACGAATATCTTTTTCAGATGCAGTTAAGCCAAATGGGGCGTAGCGTCTTACATGCCATCATGCCGGCGTTACGGAAAATTGCCATGGAGATCAACGACGTCTATCACATTCCCGTGCTCGCGTTAGGGAAGCAGAGCGTTCCCGTGCGGCTTGCAGAGCTTTACGCCGCCGCTTACGGTATGCAACACGCCTGTGAAAAAGCACAAGCCGCTGACGCGCCGATCTATGTTGGGTTACCCGCGAAGGTGTCGGCGTGCTTTGAAAATGGTGTCGTTCATGTCTCTTCAGCGGAGCCGATGGAGGATGCTTTGACGGCAGAAGTACCGGTCGAGAATGGGATTTTGGTGGAGCAATTTCTCAATCCGGTGACACGCGGGTTTCAGGTTCTAAAGATTGGGAATTAAAAAACTCAAGGAAATCCGGAAACTGAGGAAATCTCGACATGTTATCAGACGCAACAGCCTGAACCCAAATACCGATCAAGGAGCAAAGACGATGCTCGGATATATTTTATCACAGGAGGATATCCTCGCCTACTATGGTGAACAGCGCGAGGATGTCGCAGCGGCAATCTTTCGCTATGGCCAGGACCGCGACACAGTTTTGGTCATGAATAGCGCGACGCTCAGTCGTGGCCATGGCGATGGTCCCGGTTTCAATTCGCCGGAACAGATTACCGAAATTGCCCGTGAGAGTTTAAGCGAATTAGAAGAACGGATTCCCCGGAAATACCCCGCATTCCACGGTACGGTGTGCCGGTACGCGAATCAGGGATTTTTTAAGCGCGATCGACGACGGCTCGGGGTGGATATGGTGTTTGATATTGACATCAAGACGAACTATCGAGAAACCTTCCGTTACGCCGCAAGAATCGTTGATTTTCTAGACCGCCATGATGTTCCCTACCGAATCAAATTTAGTGGAAATACAAGCGCTCACATCATCCTGCCCTGCGAAGCTTTTCCTCAGCCATTTCCCAAAAGTGAATTCCAGCGGCTCTTCAAGACGATTCAGGAAAAATCTGGCGTACAAGATGTGGACGACTCTTTCTCCTCTTCATCGGCGCATTTCCTGCGCTTACCGTACTCTTTGAACGAAAATACCGGATTGGTCAGTCTTCCGCTGACGCGAGAAGAGTTCGATGGGTTTGAGCCGGGGCGTGCAGAATGGCAAAATGTGGAGGTCAATGACGCATGGTTCCGGTTGCCGGAGGATGCCCAGGAACGGATGGAACGTTTTTTAGTAGACACGCTCGGATTCTCAGCGGATCGTACTTTTGCACAAAAATCCAAATCGATTGAAAATAACTAAAGGAGGCAAGCAAAATGACCAGAATATTTGAAGCTGACAAACTCAATGCAGGTCATTCACAACTCATTCTTGAAAATGAACTCATCTCCGTTCTGTTACAGCCAGAAATCGGAGGCCGAATTCTCGATGTTGAAGCGAAAGGCAGCCGCAAGGCATCCCTTTTCCCTTTTCTGCACCGGACCTATCCCAAATCCGTAGAGTTCGGTCCCTACACCGAGTACGGCGGCATCGAGGAATGCATCGGCAGTCCACTCACGAGCCGGCTGTGGAAAACACCCTGGAGAGTTGACAAAGGGACAGATAGCGTCACATTATCCGTCATTTCATCCACGCGATTCAGTAAAATCCTGCTTTCCAAAACCCTGTCCCTTGAACCTGACGAACCGATTCTGAAGATTGAATACAGCTTCACCAATTTTGATCAGAAATTCAATAAATTTACATTCGGCATTCACCCAGAACTTTGCCTGGGCAATGCGTTGAAAAGCAACACCTATTACTTTCCCATTGACGGCGAGATTTTATCGGGCGGATTTACAGAACTGGGATTCAAGCAGTTTGTCACACCACACGAAGGTTGGGGCGCGGTGGTCTGCAATGGCCCCAACGGATCGAGCGCTAAAAGCATGGTATTTGGGATGCTTTTTCCGCCGAAGGTAATTGACAGTATTGAAATCTACTACCCCCGTATCGGCACGCATTTTGTCGTCCAGCCGCTCATTTACGGCGTTGGGCTTTCACCGAATCGGCGCGCGAGTTTTGTGAGCATGTTCTACTTTGGTGACGGGGATGTGGACACGATTCGAGATTTGTACGCGCAGAAGCGCGAGTCGCTCACAATGAGCTATGTGCCCATTGAACTCCCCGCTGAGCATCTTGTGTCGGAAGAATGGCTGAAGCAACGGCGCCCACTGGTGACGCTCCCATTCGAGGAATTTGGGCAACCGCCGCTCAATCCGCTGATGCCAAGTGTCGAGCCCGCCGTACCAAATGCTCAAGTACCGCCCCCGATACATGGAAGGGCAGCGCCGGACGTCCCGAAGATTTTACGCGAACATCGACGTTTTGATCATACGCAAATCACGGACATCCGACTTTCTAATGTGAATGGATCGATTTATGTCGAAGCGTGGGAGGAAGATGTCGTTGCGCTGGAAACCATCCTGCAATCTCAAGAGCAGTCGGAGGAGGCAATGACCCGGGAAATCGAAGATGCACGCCCGGAAGTCATCCAGCACGGAGGGCTCTTGCTGGTTCGAGCGAAAGGCGAAGCGCAACAGAAAGTTGTCATTAATCAGTACCTTCGCGTACCCCAGCGCGGAATACATACTCTTGAACTGAATTTCGTCAATGGCGAGGCAACCGTCATCAACGTCCAACCCGATCGGCTCAAGATGAGTAGCATGGCGGGCAGCATCACAATCAGGGGAGCAATCGCCGACGGCGCCGAATACGATATCAATACCGGCTCTGGCAGCATTTATATGGAATTACCTGATTCTACTGCCTCC
>JAPUIP010000239.1 GCA_027296925.1 Candidatus Poribacteria bacterium
GATAGTGCCGATTTCGCCTTTCATGCCGATCGCTTCAGCGGAGATGCGTGTGGCTGCATCGAGTGCCTCCGTTGGTGTAAAGCCGACGCGGACGAGCAACTGCAAATCGTAGTCCAGGTGCCCGAAAGCGAGATCACCGACACCGGAGTCAGTGCCGGGCACAATGCGATCGCGCATACCGTAGTCCAGCATACGCCGCATCAGATCCAGACGCAACTCGGCCCGGGCTTCAAGTTGTCCCAGTTCCGCTTCCTCTTCGGGAGAAATGTCGCCGGCATCACGTTTTGCCGTCAGTGCAGCGATTCGAGGGTAGCGGGTCCAGGCCTGGAGCGTTGGACTGATCCAGATGCCGGATTCCGCCATCATCTCCGCGAGCTTGGGGTCGAAGCGAAGTTGATCGTCGGGGTCAAGGAATTCGGCGTGCTCCATCAGATCGATGCCGGCTTCGACCGCCCGCACCATCGACTCCTTCGCGCGGCAGTGCGCTGCGGTCAGACGATCGAAGTGATGCGCTTCGTGAACCGCGGCGTGGAGCTCGGCGGTCGTGTAGCTCGCTCGTCCAGGAATCGTGCCTTCGGTTCCCCCACCGGAAGCCATGATCTTGATGTAATCCGCGCCTTCATGTACCAGGCGCCGCACAGATTTGCGTATCTCTGCCTCCCCATCGGCGACCTCATTGCACATGTGAAAATGCCCGCCCGTACAGGTAACCGGACGTCCACTCACAAGCATACGCGGACCGGGAATATACCCGCGCCCCAGTCCCTCTTTTAGCGTAAATCCGACCCGGTTGCGGGCGCCATGTTCGCGAATTGTGGTGATACCGGCAGCCAGGTGACGTCGCAGGTTCATCGCGCCGGTAAGCACCATCAACTCGTCCGTTTCGCTGAACATCTCGACGTAATTCCGTCCATCGCCGGCAAGACTCAGATGGGTGTGGCCATCGATTAGGCCGGGGGTGATGCAGGCCGAACCCAGGTCGATGTGCTCCGCATCGGGAGGTGCCTGTTGCCGAATCTCCTCCTTGTGCCCCACCGCGGTGATGTGACCGTCCGTTACTAGAACGGCTTGATCGGCTTTGGATGTGCCGCCGAGCCCGTCGGCTAAACGATCCGCCTGAATAACAACTGGTTTTGAAATTTGATTGGGCATTGATGACTCCATTCGGGAAGTTACGTTCCAATTGAGTTTAGACGCTTTGGACTTCTCACACGCGCTCTTGGGATTTCAGAGATTATTGGCATGAACGAATCATACTCAATAGAATCCCTAGAATTTTACTCACGTCCTGAATGTAATATTCCCGCAAATCAATGTAGGCGATCTGCCCTTTTAACTTCAGGAATTTCCACACACTACCCGTTGTGACAACCCCGTAGATCGTTGTAATCGCATTGCCCTTCCGTTCATTAAACAGTCGAGCAGCAAACATCGCGGCAATACATTGCCCGATTCCTCTTCTTACATTCTCATTTTTGGCTTCGACAATCGCAATCACTGGAACGTCAACGAAGAATTGTTCTTTAGAGCGACTAATGATAAAATCACAAGTTCCACTCAGCCCGCTTTTCCTGTCCACATTGAATGCAATACCCGAAAACAGGCTGATTGGGGGCTCTACTAATTCCCGTAATTCAACCAAAATCGGCATCACAATCAGTTCCGAATGCGCTTTTTCAGTCCCTATCGCAAGAGACAGAGGTACATTCCGCTGTAAGATTTGGTTGAGGAGATCGCTGATTTCAACGCCTCCGACGGCGGCAAAAAGATCCTCTCCCTCCTCGGTCTCCAAATCAAACGCTTCCTTTACTGCACTCAATGTAAATTGATTGTAGGGCATCCTGGGCGCTCCTATCGTGTAATAAACTTTCGACTCTGATAAAGAACGCCTGAAGTCTTCATTGATGTCATCTTCACCGATCTCCTCAATGCCCAGTGTTTAGGACACAGGACGCATGACAATATTCCCCTGGTCATCCAGATGCACGCGCATATCAGGCGGGACCACAATTGTCGAATCGTACTCATCAATGAGCAAGGGACCAGTCGTATCATTACCGGAGAGATTCCGTCGTGCAACGACCGGGGTTTCGATGGTGCCCCACGACGCGCCGAAGTACGCCGGGCGATTTGATTCGATGTGCCCGAGACGCTCCGCAGGCGTGAGTACCCCCTCCTGCCCGCGTATTCCCGCCTGACCGACCAATCGTACCGCCACCACTTCAACGGGGTTCTCCGGATCGGAGCGATGACCGTAAAGCCGTTCATGTTCCGCTTCAAAATCCGTGTAGAGCATGCGCACTGTGTTTTCGGTAATTGGTCCATCCGTCAGCAGAATTCGTATCTCTGAGGCTTGGCCTTTGAAACGTGCGTCAACGCTACAACTGAATGACACCTCCTCGGCGGGGAAGCCTTCAGCTTCAAATTGCGCGAGCATGGCTTGTCCCATTTTCGCTTTGATTTCTCGCAAAGCCGCTGCGTTGAGGTTCTCGCCGGAGAGCAGGCAACTTCGGACATCGTGATGCTCCACCCCGGAAAAGAGCAACCCCAAGGCGCTGAATAGCCCGGGAAGCGGTGGCACGATAATCTGTTGAATGAAAAGCTCTCGGGCCAATCCCGCCGCATGAATCGGCCCAGAGCCCCCAAAAACCATCAGCGCAAAGTCCCGTGGATCACGTCCACGCTCGGTGGACACGGCACGCAACGCCCGCATCGTCCGCGCATTGGCAATCCGGTGAACGCCTTCCGCTGCCTGCAGGAGATCCATTCCGAGTGGCGTCGCGATCCGGTCATAGATTGTCCGGCGCGCTGCCTCGATATCGATGCTGACCTCTCCATCAGCTAGCTTTCCCGGACGAATATAACCGAGGACCACATTGGCATCGGTGACCGTGGGGTCGGTGCCGCCGCGTTGATAGCAGACCGGCCCAGGCACGGCGCCGGCACTGCGGGGACCGACGCGCAATCCACCCGCCCGGTCCAAATAGGCGATGCTGCCGCCACCGGATCCGACTTCAGCGATGTCGATGCTCGGTGCACGGATGAGTTCACCGCCTCCACCGACCAGTCGATTTCCGCCGGAAATCGAAGCGCCGACTTCATACTCTGAACTGTAAGCGATTTTCCCATCTTCAATCATAGAAGCCTTAGCGGTGGTGCCCCCCAGGTCGAGGGTGATGATATTGTTCAGACCCAATCGTTGCGCCGTAAACCCAGCCGCTAAAACTCCGGCCGCCGGTCCAGATTCCAGAACAAAGACCGGATAGTGTTCCGCGTCTTCCTCTGGTGTTAATCCACCCGCTGATTGCATAATCAGCAATGGCGCTTCGATCTGCATCGTTCGCAAGCCGTTGCGCATCGCCTCAAGATAACGTTCCATGATGGGACGAACGTAGGCATTGACAACGGTGGTGGCGGTGCGCTCGTATTCTTTTCGCTCTGGAAGCACGTTGGAGGAGAGCGAGACCGGCAGCCGTGGCAGGTGTTGTCTCAGAAAGTCACCGACGGCGATTTCATGTTCCGGAAAGGCGTAAGCGTGCAGAAGACAGACGGCTACAGATTCGACTTCCTCCACTTCCAACTTTTCCTTGAGTTCCCACAATTCTGATTCCGCAAGCGGAACCAGCACTTCACCCGTGGCGGAGATGCGTTCGGTGAGTTCGAAACGCAGATACCGTTCGACCAGTGTTTCCGGCTTTTCAAAGAATAGGTCGTACATTTGAGGCGCGCGGATACGTCGCAGTTCAAGGACATCTCGGAAGCCTTTCGTGGTGATCAGCGCCGTCTTGGCGCCACGGTTTTCCAGGACGGCGTTGATCGCGACCGTGGTGCCGTGCGCCACTTCGCTGACAGACGTGCCCGATGCGTTGGCTGTATGTAGCAGGTGTTCGATTGCGCTCAGTACCGCCCGCTCAAAGTCGGGAGGTGTGGAGGGCACTTTGTGCGTCCAGATGTTGCCTTGCGCGTCGATCAGGATGACATCGGTGAAGGTGCCACCGACATCGGCGCCAATTCGTATAGGGGTTTGATGGGCTGTCATTTTAGAACCACCGGCATGGTATAAGATTGAGGTCGAAACGTCTGCGACGTTCGAAATGCATCCCGGAAGAAGGGATTTGAAATGACTCTCGCGAGCACAGTCCGCCTTTTTATCACTTGAACGCTCTATAGCATTGGACAAAATCCAGCACTTATGATACGCTATAATTGGCAGAAACCGCGTAAACTTGATTCATCTTGGCTGCATACATGCTATTATAATGGAGAGGTCGGTTGTTGTCAATTGTCAATTATAGCACATCCGCTTTGATCATGTTCGTTGTTCCCGGCATACCCGCAATAATGACGACTCGATCTCCGGGCTGAGCGAGCCCCGACGCTGATACGGCAGCTTTTGCGGTGTTGACGGGCTCAGCTTTAGGGGCAATTGGAATTCTCGGCATTGAGGAGGTCCTTGAACGCGAGAGAATCGCTGACCGGTTTTACGGCTGGGATGTGACACTTGGCTCCAAGTTCGATATTACCTTGGCCGACGAAGATCAAGCGCGTCCACCAGCCAATCTCGATGTGAGCGGTTCTCGATGAATACACCCTTCGTGAAGACACTGAATTACCGCGTGTTTTAACTTGACTTCAACGCAGAAATGGTATAATGTAGCAGGGCGAATGCAAGGAGATTGTACGATCATTTTTTGACCATTTCTCAAAACATCACAGGAACTATTCTTCATGAGAATTACCAAAGTCGAGGCGTTTGCTCTCAATTTCAAACCCACTCAACACCAGGCAGCAAATTCACCCGGGACGAATGATTC
>JAPUIP010000024.1 GCA_027296925.1 Candidatus Poribacteria bacterium
CTCGGGATTCCATAACGGGCAGTTCCTTTTCCTTCGGTCGCCGCAACTGAACTTGGGTCGTTAGGCGGAGAATCAGAGGCAGTTTTCGATGAAGAGGTCTCCCGAGATGCATAGCATGAACCTGGTCGAAGTGTTGGAACGTTCGCCGCTTTACCAGTGGGTCGAGGTGGAGATGGATCAAAGCGCTTCAATCCATTCCTTCGCTCTTCCCACTTTTTCAGCATACTGTGGCCGATGCAAAGCCGAGCGGTCCTTCGGAAGCGGCGGACGCGCGTGGGGTGGCGGCAGCGTTAGTGACATCGTACTCAGGGGCAAAACTTTAGCAGCGATTTGCGTTTGTCTGCACTGCCACCACTTCTGGCGCGGATACATCCTGCATTTCCACGAAGATGGGACAAGAATTATGAAGGCTGGACAGTATCCGCCGTGGGATCTTTCCATAGATCGGCGACTTACCAAAATGCTAGGGAAGCACGAAGGTATTTTCAAGAAGGGGTTTATCTGCGAAGCCCAAGGCTTCGGTATTGGAGCATATGCCTATTACCGCCGAATCGTGGAGATGATCATCGACGAGTTGCTCGTCATTATTGAAAGCCTGATCGAAGGGGCAGAGAAAGATCGATACATACAGGCTCTTGAACGGGTCAAGACTACACGACAAACGGATGAAAAGATAAGGCTCGTCAAGGATCTCCTTCCGAGCACTTTGAAGCCAGATGGCTACAACCCGCTCGGTGTATTGCACCAGGCACTGAGTGAAGGAATCCACCAGCTGTCCGAAGGGGAGTGTTTGAACCGAGCAACGGAAATCCGCACAGTGCTGGTTTTTCTCATCAACCAGGTTCAGCACCAGAAGGAGGAGAGGAAGGAATTTACCGAAGGAATGCGCAAACTGCTTGAAAAGCGCGGTCAAGCACCGAGTGGGGGAACTCAGCAAGCGTAGATTGGATGGAGTGGAATACCGGAGCTCCGTATTATGCCTAACAAAGGGGCTTCAGCAGACACCGAGGACGCCGGGGATCTGCGGTTTTATGAATGTGTTTGGGGTTGTGGCGGGTTTTGGTTTGTCGGACGTGCTTCGGCAAACCCCCGCCGCAGCTGAATTTTTTCATTAGGAGGTGGAGGCAAGGTGATCGTAGTTCGAGCAGCCCGACCGGAAGATGTTGAGTTCCTCTGCGAGTTCCGTTGTGCGCTTTGGCCCGATGGTTCTGCAGATGGATATTCTTGCGAGCTCGACGCTTTTTTTGCCGGGCGCTCTTGTGAGCCCCTTGAGGTGCTGGTGGCAGAGGGTGGAGCCGGTCAACTTCTGGGCTTCGTCGAACTTTCGATTCACCGGTATGCCGAGGGCTGCACAACGGACCGTGTGGGTTACCTCGAAGGCTGGTATGTCATCCCCGAGGTTCGCGGTCAGGGTGTCGGCCGTGCCTTGGTCGAGGCGGCAGAGGCGTGGGCAAGGGCGCAAGGCTGCACCGAATTTGCCTCAGATGCCGCTGTCGACAACGATGTCAGCACCGCCGCGCATAAGGCGCTGGGGTTCGACGAAGTCGGTCTCATTCGATGCTTCCGAAAAGACCTCTAGTTTGTCGGTTGGGTTGAAACACGAAACCCAATAATCGAATCTTGGCTAACCAGTCATTGCAGTTGACGCCAGGATCTGTAGTTTTGATAATGTTTCCGGGCTTGCGGCGAGTTTTGGTTTCTCCAACGGCTTTCGCCAAACCAACCGCCGCTTCGAAGCTCAGGATTTTACAACAGGCGGCGAAAACGAAAGAGCCTGTTGGTCGGACAAAGGTCGAATCTGTTAACTTGATACGTATGGGTTTGAACCAGCGTGAAACCCAAAACGATTCACACACGCTTAATAACCAAAATGCCTATGAATAATCTTGGATCGCTTCGTAGAGAATATCCACACCGGATTGAACGCGCCCGATCTCTGATGCATGCGCAAGAACTTGACGCGCTGTTGCTATTCACCGGCCCCAACCTGGTCTACTTTACAGGTATGCCGTGCAGCCGCAGTGGCTCACGACCTTTCGTCTACCTCTTGCCGCGTCAAGGGGAGCCGGTGCTCATCGTACACGCCGGCCGGCGGGACGAAGCGCGACGCTTCACCGATGTCGGCGATGTCCGTACCTATACGCGCCTATCCCATCTGCCGCTCGAAACCGTACTGAGCGCCATCGAAGGGTTGGGCCTGCAAAAGGGATGTATCGGTGCAGAACTTGGGGGCGAAATGGTGCTCGATCTGCCCTTTGCTGATTTTGTTGCGCTTCAGGATGCGCTTCCAGATGCCTGTTTTGTCGATGGCAGTCCCCTACTCTGGCAATTGCGGATGATTAAGTCTGAAGCTGAAATCGCCCGTGTCGCCAGGGCATGCGAAATTACCTCGCAAGCCTATGCCCAGACTTACACATCCCTACGCGCGGGGCTGAGCGAGGCAGAGATCCAAAACCTGATGTTCAGCAATATGATGGCTTTGGGCGGAAGTTCGCCGTGGGGATTCATCACTTCAGGTACAGGCAATTACGATATGGTAAGCAAGGGGCCGAGTTCACGTTGCGTCGAGCCCGGCGACATGGTCTGGATGGATGGTGGCTGTACAGTGGATGGGTACTGGTCAGATTTTGATCGCTCCGCGGTCGTCGGCGGCGCCAGTTCAGCTCAAAAAGCAGTACAGCGCGAGGTGCATGAAATTACCCATCAGGGCGTGGCGATGATGCGCCCAGGGGTGCCTGTCGCCGAAATTGCGGCGCATTGCAATGAAGCCATCCGCGCCTTGAAATTCCCTGTAACTTCCGATATTTCCGGGAGAGCGGCCAGAGTCGGCCACGGGCTAGGCATGGTCGTCACGGAATTGCCGAGCTTGAGCGAGGAAGACCCCACCGTCCTGGAAGCGGGTATGATTGTTACCATCGAGCCGGGGGTGGCCACGGATGACGGCACATTTCACATGGAAGAAAACGTGCTCATCACAGCCGATGGCCCACAGGTGCTGACCACCGCGCAGTGGGAACTGTGGACTATTTGACGCGGTCTCTTGAACACCAGGTAGATCCGACGGCATCCGATCTGCCACAAAAGGAGTCAATTGCATGACACAGCATGAAGTTCGCGTTGACCGGGAATCGTTACAAGCATTCACCCGCGAAGTTTTTGTACGGGTCGGTATGCCGCCCGAAGATGCGGAAACCGAAGCGGAAGTGCTGGTCTGGGCAAATCTGCGCGGCGTAGATTCGCACGGTGTGCTGCGGATTCCGTGGTACGTGGAACTGGTGAATCGCGGTGAAATGAATCCCACGCCCAATATCGAGGTGTTAAAGGAGACACCGGCGACTCTCTTCATCGAAGCGGATCGCGCGTTTGGTCCCGTGGTCACGAATTTTGCGATGCGCCGGGTGATGGAAAAGGCAAGCGGAATTGGCGTCGGCTGGGCGCTGATTCGCAATCTCACCCACCAAGGGGCGATGGCCTACTACACGCTGATGGCGGCAAAAAATGATATGGCTGGAATCGCGTTGGTCTGCAGCCCGCCCAACATGGCGCCACACGGTGCCCGAGCGGCGGGCGTACACAATAGCCCGATCTCGATCGCCGTCCCTGCGATGCACCGCCAACCGCTCGTCCTCGACATGGCGACCAGCGTCGCGGCCGGCGGAAAGCTTCGGCTTGCTGTTGATAAGGGCATCCCGATACCGGCAGGGTGGGCGCTGGACAAGGACGGCAACTCCACAACAGATGCGAATCTGGCGGAGATTCTGATGCCTGCCGGAGGCCCCAAGGGTTCCGGTCTCGCCCTGATGTTTGAGTGTCTGTCCAGCATCATGGCGGGAAACCCCTTGGTGGCGCCTGTACTGACGGACAAAGAGAAAGGAGACCGGCATCACCAAAATAGCGTTGTCGCGGCAATCGATATCGGCGCATTTACCGATGTCGCAGGTTACAAGGCGCATATCGATAACGTGATTGATGCCATCAAAGCCCTGCCCACGGCCGAAGGATTTGACGAAGTCTTTGTTCCCGGTGAACCGGAAAACCGGTGTTACGCCGATCGGTCGCGGCACGGTATTCCCCTGCCTGAAGGTACCGTCCGCAATCTGCGGGATGTAGCAGAGCGATTTGAGGTTGAATTACCAGCCGGTCTCTGATGTCCGCCTCTGAGCAATTCATGGGAAATTTGGCGGGAATAGCGCAGGGAGGCAGAAAGAATAAGAGGACTTACGCAGTGGAAGCGACAAACCCCTGTAGTTCGGCGATTTATCGCCGTCAATAGAAGTCGCCAGAGTGCGATGAATCGCGCAACTACAAACCAAGTGCGTCAGTCCTAAATCATACAAATCTGATCAAGACGTTTCTTCCGCGTATGCGTGAGGCAGGCATCATTACCTTGAGCGATGCTTATGGACTATCGGGACGCCTCCCCATCGGTCTGCGCGCGGTCCAGCCACCCCGGCAATCGAATCTCTTCGGACGCCTCCCAGGCTGTCAGGTAGAGAGCGGCTGTAAAACGCACGGACTCTCGCGCACGCTCCGTCACAAAATCGACCACATCAGAGACAGGCGTCCAGTCTTCGCCGCGGGTAGACGGCAAGCTATCCGCCAGTTCATAAACTCGATTTACCATCGCATACACTGTCTCAAACTGACTCAGAATATCCCCCATCAGGTCATTGAGTGGTTCCACCTGCTGATCGCGGGCGAGCTCGCCCGGATCGAGCTTCAGATATTCAATGAGCGCATCCACTTTCTCGTGGATACCTTTATGAAGGACAGAACCATCCGGTTGCTTACGTCCATTGAAATGAACTGTCAGATGCAAGGGTTGGCACATATCCTGCGCATAGTGGGCGATAAATCCGGCATACACCAGGCACTTGTTCTGAATGAAGGGGTTGTCCGGCCACTTTCGGTGCTCAGCAAAGGCCACGGCGAGGCGTTCTGTCCACTCGGCTAAGGCATACGGTAGCAGTCCTATTTTTTCCGGACCCGTCCCCAGTTCGGCGCAGAGCTGGGTAAATTCATACCGGCTCTTGGGCAAGGGTTTACCTTCCA
The DNA here is from genome assembly GCA_027296925.1 of Candidatus Poribacteria bacterium. Taxonomy (GTDB): domain Bacteria; phylum Poribacteria; class WGA-4E; order WGA-4E; family PCPOR2b; genus JAPUIP01. The sequence continues at coordinate 5,053 of JAPUIP010000024.1, forward strand.
AAAGCTCCAAGTCGAGATAATGTTCCGGATGTTCGGCGCCTCGGACATAGGGCGTTCCTCGATTTTTGGCTATATCTGGATCGTACGAACAGTGAGCAACCATCCGTTCTCCCGAACGGAAAAACTCGGGCACGCTTTCGGGCATAGCCTTCACCGCTGCCTGTGTCAGGATACCGTGCCCTCCGGACCACCATCCCCAAACCGAGCTCCCGACCGTCAACAGAATCACACATGAAGCAAACATGAAGCATTGCCTTCTTGCTATTGCTCTCTTATAAGAATTCATAACTCTCCTTTTTTCTGTTAAGATTTGCGGCATCCATTCTGTGATTCACACATTATTATAACGGCAGAACTATCGATTTGCCTTGTTCCGCCGACATATAAAACGCCTGCATCAGTTCCGTGAGATTGCGCCCATCCTGAATCGTAATGGTCACCGGCTCATCTCGCAAGATGGCGTTGATCCATTGCTGCATCGCCGAAGGAGGCGATTCCGGGCGATTGGCGATGTAATCCTCTTTTTCTGCATCGGAGAGCTGGGTCGTCTCGAAGTGCATTTCACCATGACCGATGGCGATCGAGCCTTCTGTCCCGTAGAGCTCAAGCATGTTCGGACCGGATCGATGCGTCCATGAAACGTCAATGACTCCAAGTGCCTTGTTCGCAAACTCGACGACTGACACGCTGTTATCGTCGATCGGGTAGTTGCCGGTGAAGTTGTTGATCTTCGAGATCGCGCTTTTTGGCTCGCCCATAAGCCAGCGGATGACGTCCACCCGGTGACATCCGAGGTCGAATAACGCACCCCCACCGGCGCGTTTGGCATCGCCAAACCAGAGGCTGGGGCCTTGGAAGGACTTACCCAGTGCAGCAGCATGTGCGACACGCCCACGACCGAAGGTAAGCTCCCCCAGCAGACCGTCATCAAGGGCTTTCTTGGCCAAAAGGAGATCGGGGTTGCAGCGCGACGGCAGAGAGATCATGAATTTGACGCCCGCCTTCTCGACGGCTTCGATGATCTGATCGCATTCATCAACGGTGATCGCGAGGGCCTTTTCGGTGAAGATGTGCTTCCCGGCTTCCGCCGCCGCAACCATCACTTTCGGGTGATCTGACGTGACCGCATCGACAACAACGGCATCCACTTCCGCTAAACTGAGCGCGGCATCGAGATCTGAATAAAACGGGACGTTGTATTCCTCAGCAGCTTCCCTGCCGCCGTACTCCGCTTCGTCCCAAACGGCGACCAGTTCCGTTTCTGGATTTTCCAAAATCTGGCGCGCATATCCTTTCGCGTGGACGTGCGCAAAACTTAGCTTTGCAACTTTGATCATCTAAATCCTCCAATGAATTTGATCTGTGAACAACCGGAAGGCGGTTGACTAAAATAGTAAACTATGCTATCATAAACGGTATGAAAAACACAGATACCAAACAAAAACAGGTGCTGTCTTTTGAGGGAGAAGAACTTGGTCGTCGCCTGCGTGTCGCGCGAGAGAGCGCTGGTTTGTCACTTGCCGCACTCGCGGTCGACGTCAAGGTTACAAAAGGTTACCTTTCTCGGTTGGAACACGGAAAGGCGAGTCCCTCTGCCCAGATGATTGAGCGCATAGCAAAAGTTGTTGATATAGAGCCCGGCCCACTCTATATTCTTGCGGGCTATCTCCCTGACGATATAAAGCGGATGCTTTATCGCCATCCTGTAGAAGCCCCGGCGATGCTCCGGGAAACCTTCGCTACTGACGAACCGCCCCCGCAAGACCGCCGAACCGGCCCCCAAGTTTCCCCCTTGCCCGATACAAACTCCGAGCAGGCTTTTATAAATGTCGAACTGAAGTCTCTTTATGAGATTGTACAAGCCGATTGTTTTAGGTGGTTGCAAGAACAGTCTGATAACAGTATCCATGCCGTGGTGACAGACCCCCCCTACGGGCTCAAGGAATACACAGACAAGGAGAAAAGTAAGCTTCGACGTGGACGCGGTGGTGTATGGCGCATCCCCCCGGCTTTTGACGGCTGTGCAAGACGGCCTCTCCCACGGTTTACCGTTCTCACTGACGAGGAAAAGGACGCGCTGCGCGATTTTTTCTTTCGTTGGGCGACACTTGCGTTAAGAGTGCTCGTTCCCGGCGGTCACGTCTTTATCGCCACCAACCCATTGATTTCGCATCTGGTTTATGCGCCTTTAATTGAAGCCGGCTTCGAAAAACGGGGAGAAATCATTCGTTTGGTACAAACGCTCCGAGGGGGCGATAGACCCAAAAACGCTCACGAAGAGTTCGATGGAGTCACTGTCATGCCTCGCTCCTGCTGGGAACCTTGGGGACTCTTTAGGAAACCTTGTGATGGACGTGTGCAGGACAATCTGCGAAAATGGAAAACAGGAGGGCTTCGGCGTATCTCTGACACACAGCCATTCTGCGATGTAATTAAAAGTGCTCCGACACGAAGCGCCGAACGAGATATTGTTCCCCACCCTTCCTTGAAACCTCAAGCATTTATGCGTCAGATTGTCCGTGCTGCTCTCCCACTGGGTGAGGGCATCATTCTGGATCCATTCATGGGAGGCGGGTCGACAATTGCCGCAGCATGCGCAGTGGGCTACAAAAGCATAGGCATTGAATCTGATTCGGAATTCTATGAGATGGCAGTTCAAGCAATTCCCCGGCTTTCGGCACTCGTTTTTAACGAAAACGGTACGGTCGCTGACACGATGACTCAAAATGCCATCCAACAAACTTTGTTTGAATGATACGCTGGCAAACATGGTGATGTTCATGTTTCTGCAAGGATCAAGCGGTGACTGCCAACACCTACACCAGGAACTCTATAGAGAAAGTTCGCGCGTAGTTTTTCGACGCCTGATCTCGTAATTGACGCGGTTGGAGTACGACGCGAAGAGCCTTTGCGTCCAGAGAATGACCAATCCGTTGCCAGTAGTTTCGCGCACAAGATCTCGATGAATGTCAGAGGCTGGGACTTCCCATTATTTTGCCTCCCTACAGTATAGCGGAAGACCAAAATCCAACACGCTTCAGGATTGTGCCCCTGCCATCCACCTTTCTGGATCGAGGACTTGATTTCAATGCCTTCATCGCCTTTCAGGATAGCGTCGGAAGTGTAGTATCCTTTCGGTAGAAGATCCGGATGTCCCCCGACTTTCAGGTTTGCCTCAAGAGTCGCAGATACTCTGGCAATGTTTTTTACCAGAAACTCAGAGATGAGACCTGATAGCGAGTTACCGAGTAGAAGTTCCTCCAGCGGGCGAAACCTATCCCCAATCAGGTAGTCATTGATACCGTGGAACAGTCGATAGGTCTCTGCAACAGCTTCCTCGACCTCATCAACCTTAAGTCCATAAGGCAGATCAACATGTCGGTTAATATAGCGAGATGCCAACCGTGTCGGGCGACTCATCTTTCGCGTGCCTCAATCTTCTCCGCGAGCGACCGTTAGAAATAAATCCTCCAGCCAATTCTCGCTTTTCTGAAAACGCAAAACTGAGACCCCCGCATGAATCAGATCCCTCAGCAGGTTCGCAATCTCTGCATCCGCCATCTGCGACTCAATCTGGATGTGGCTATCTGTCACTTCAAAGGAGATCAGATCTGGCTTTCCTTCGAGGAGTTTTTGAGCCGCATCAGTGCCTGCCATAATTTCGATCTCCAGTTGGTGCTGATTCCCACGCTGTTGAGGTATATCGGCGAGCCCAACATAAACCGCGAAACTCCCGCCCTTCAGAATGCCGACACGGTTACAGGCCGCCGTCGCGTCTGCCAGACGATTTGTTGCCAGAATCACTGTTTTCCCCATCTCCCCCAGTTCCTGAATCAACGCGCCCATCTCCGTCTGTCCTTGCGGATCCAATACTGAAGTCGGAGAGTCGAGCAGCCAGACTAGCGGCTCATGCATGAATGTTTTGGCAAGACATAAGCGTCGTTTCTGTCCCAACGAGAGCCGTCCAATTTTCCGCTCGCGTAACGCGCCAAGATCCATCAGATCCAGCACGTCCGTGATCGTGGATGAACGCTGGGTACGTTCGAGTTGATATGCGCCAGCGAAAAACTCAAGATACTCCTCAATCGAGAGCTCTGCATAGCCATCAAAGGTTTCAGGGACATAGCCGATGAGCGGACGAACTGCCCGGGGGTCGCTGATCGCATCATATCCAGCGACTTCTATAGAACCAGAAGTTGGCTTAATCAGTGTCGCGATAATCTTAAGCAGGAGCGTTTTACCCGAACCATTTGCACCCAATAGCGCCAGGCGATCTCCCGCGTCTAAGTGAAAGGTCAGGTCTGTGAGAATCGGCGTCTGTTGAAAAGATTTGCATAAGTCCTGGACATGAATCACAGTTTGAAAATCCCTGAAGTTAGCGAAGGAATGTTACCAGAAGATGCTAGATTATAACATGCTGGGCCGGATTTGAAAACCGGAATTCTGCTGGGGATAGAGGCGGGAAATGGGCTACCGGCAATTTTCTTACGGGTATTGCCGGTGGCAAGTGGATGTGTTATAATCAGTACACATAAAGGGTTGCGAGGAGTAATGCACCTACCCCTCAATCACGAACCATTATCCTTCTAAGAGCGAAATTCAATGTTTATACGCGATAGAATCACTCAACTGAAAACAACACTTTCCGAAGGGCATCCGCAACCGTCGGGCATCTACTTCTACTTGAATTACGTCATTCGGCTGGCGGTTCAAGTGTGGCGTCAACTGATCGCTCACAAATGCCTCCAGCAAGCATCCTCACTGGCGTTTTCCACACTCATCTGCCTCATTCCGCTGTCGGCAATTGCACTCTTTTTTCTGAAAACGCAAAATGAACAGTCGAAATTTATTGTCTACATCCGGGACAATTTTCTGCCAGGGTATCAAGCGGAGGAGCTTACATCGCGGATTTCCGAAATTGCCAACAAGGTAGGTGGGTTGAACAGTTGGCGATTTCTGCTCTTACTGCTCATCTCGCTTGCTCTCTTCAGCTCTGTTGAGAAAACCTTTAACGATATTTGGCACACGCGCAGCCGGCTCTCCTTTTTTCAAAAGTACGCGATTTTCTACACCATTCTCATGATTGCCCCGGTCTTGATAGGCGTTTCGATCTCGGTCTCTGCAAATTGGCTGGGCGCGTATCTCCTACCCTGGATGTCGATATATGTGGTATTTATACTGATGTATAAAGCCTTGCCAAACACAGTTGTCCGGTGGAAACCAGTGCTTGCCGGCGCATTCATTGCTGGAACCCTTTTCCAAGTTGCACGATGGATCTTCGGATTTTATCTCGCGAATATTGTCGGAAAAAGCTACGGCGAAATCTATGGGGTATTGGCACTTTTGCCGATCCTCGCGATATGGATTTATATTGCGTGGGTGATTACCCTGACCGGCGCAGAAATTGCCCACGCGGTTCAAAATCTGAAGCGTCGCGGGTTCGGGGACCCAGTGGAAGAAATCATCCCATTGACCGCCGAGGATCATAAGATTGCCTTCATTACCCCAACCTTAGCCATCCGGCTGTTTTTGACGATTGCTGAACACTTCTATCAGGGGAACGGTGCGTATCCAAAGTCGGAAATAATGCTTAAATATGGTCTCCCTCGCGATCTGGTGAACCGAATTTTTAAGCGATTCAAAGCGGAAGGGCTCATTTATGAAGTGGAAGGGGATACCAGTGGCTACCTCCCCGCGCGTGCTTTGAGCGACATGACTTTGGACCAGGTGATTGACGCTTTTGAGAGTGACCTGGAAGGGTTCCTCCACAATAATGCTGAGTTTCCTGCAGTCACTGAGCAGATTTTGGATCAGCTTCGCGCCGCACCTCGTGAAGTTGCGCAGAATCGAAGCATCGAGGAACTTCTTGCGCCGGCCGAACTGACGAAGGTCTATCCCGGTTAGAAACGAGGAGACCGAGAGTCTAAGGCGGAAAAGAGTTGAAATTGTCCCTGGCTCCGCCCGATTCACTTATTCGGTGGCACTCGTCTCAGGCTGCTGTGCATTATCAAACTTCACGTTGGACGCCTCTGCTGCATTCACAACCTCACGCACGATTGTTATCGTGAGTTCCGCTAAGTTTTGCGCGAACACTTCGCTCGTCTGCTTGGATTCTATCGAGTTTCGATATCGTGTCCCGCGTCGCAGCTCAGCCAAACGATGGTTGGCAATGCCAAGGGCAGTGGTCACGAGTTCGGTCGGTACGTAGAGTGGCTCCGTCGCGACAGTTTCCGGCACCGAATCGACAAGCGCTTCCAGCTTTGCGGTTTCGTCAAGGGAATCGCCCGCCAAAAACGTCTCCTGCCGGGATTCTACCGATTCTAGGATCTGCTTGGCTGCGACCTGTTCTGCCAACCGTTTCGATCCACGAATCGGTTCTGACGTTGTATGCGTTGCCTGTCCATATTTAACCGTAACAAGCCAACTCGGTTCGTTTGGTGTTCCCTGTTGAGTCACTTCGTACACGGGACTGCCTAAACCTCTTTTTTGGCAGTATTGTTGAAACACGCCTTTGTAGTTCTCGGCAAGCGTGTGAGTTGCTGTTTCTGACATGCAAACCTCCGAATGGTCAACTGTGATTTCAAGTGCAACGCTGAGTAGTGTATCAAAAATTGGCAACAAGAGCAAGGAATTTCTAGCGATAGGGTCATTTCTTTTTCCGTCAACTGACCGAACTGCCGTCATCTACAGCGCAGCGAGAGATCTCAGTCACCTGATTTGAGGAGATTCTTCGCTCACCTGGTGTAATCTGTTCGATGCTCGAACAGGAAAAGTCGGAAGAGAAGTCCCGAATAGTATTGTCAAGTGAGGGGTGAAAGACAATGAAGTGGTTTTTTGTCATCTCAGTCATTCTTCTTTGCCTTTTGGTGACTGTGCTATGGCAGCGCTCTCCGATTCAAGAGCAATCAGAGCCAGTTTCGGATGGACCGATACCGGTCCGCGCCGTGAAGGAACCGATTCGACCAATTCCGCTTCAGATCAAACTCAACCCCAATAAGATTGAACTGGGCAAGAAGCTCTTTCACGACCCCCAACTCTCACGCGACAATAGCATCTCATGCGCGAGTTGCCACGACCTCAAGACAGGGGGCACAGATCGCCGGATCCGTTCAATCGGAATCGACAGCGCTGTTGGTTCTGTAAATGCGCCAACGGTCTTTAACAGTGGATTCAATTTTAAGCAATTTTGGGATGGACGCGCTGAGACCCTCGAAGACCAGATCGACGGTCCCCTCAATTCGCCCGACGAAATGGGCTCTTCTTGGGAAGAAGTTGTCACCAAGCTCAAGAAATTCTCCGACTATGTCTCCACTTTTGGCGACCTGTACCCTGATGGCATCCAAGCCCACAATATCAAAGATGCGATTGCAACCTTTGAGCGCTCACTGTACACCCCCAACTCACCTGCTGACCAATTTCTGCGTGGCGACAGCAGCGCTCTCACCGACGAAGAAAAAACGGGCTATCGCCTCTTTAAGTCGTATGGCTGCACTAGCTGTCATCAGGGAATCGGTGTCGGCGGGAATATGTTCGAGAGATTCGGAGTCATGGGGGATTACTTTGCTGAGCGTGGCAAGGTGACAGAGGCTGATCTAGGGCGCTTTAACGTCACAGGAGATGAGCGGGATCGCTACGTGTTTAAGGTTCCGAGTCTGCGCAACGTTGCGCTAACACCGCCGTACTTTCATGATGGATCCGCAAGGCGGTTGGAAGATGCGGTTGCCACCATGGCAGAATATCAATTGGGGCGTAAGCTGTCGCCCGAAGAGATCGATCGGATTGTAAAATTCCTGAAGACACTTACCGGTGAATATGGGGGAAAACCGTTATGACATGGTCTCGTCTGCGCAATCTGTTGATCGCCTTGGGTGCTGTTCTGCTCTTAACTTTTCTGTTTGTGAAGACACGAGCCGTTAACTTTGAAGCCCACAATCGGTTTATCGGTGACTTGCGTCGGCTCAAGGAGTTGGACGCAACCCTCAATCAGGATCTGCTGAAATCCAGATACGCAAAGCTGACCGACTATGATCCCCTGGTCGCCGGGTTGGCTGAACTCAAAAGACTTCAAACCCGCCTTAAGAAGATTCCGATCTTCATTGCTCGGAAGGGGCAGATTGAAATTAACCGGCGCCTTGACGCCCATGCAGTCCTCCTGACGCAGAAAGCAGACCTGTTGGAACGTTTCAAATCCCAGAATGCGATCCTCCGAAATTCCTTGAGTTACTTCCCGATCGTCGCCACGGCGCTGGCGTCGAGGGCCACGGACCGAGAGATGACAACCCATCTCAATGATCTGCTGCGGGATGTACTGATTTACAACCTCACCTCCAGTGAGGCGCTGGCGCCGCAAATCAATGCACAGGTTGAGATGCTGTTAAAGAACAGAGACCGGTACGCTCCCAGTGTGGACGGCGCCGACCTCGACATCCTGATTGCTCATGTGAAGACGATCCGAAAGAGTAAGCCTCAAGTGGATGCCGTAACCGAAGCGATCCTCTTAATGCCGACATCACAACGCACCAATGAACTCGACAAAGCCTACGATCGCCACTATCACGAAGCCCGGCAGACTGCCAATGTTTACCGCCTGTTTCTCTACCTGTTTTCTGTGGTTCTGCTCGGCTGCATCTCCTACCTCATCATCCAGCTTGAAGCCACCAATGCGATCATCGAAGCGGAAGTCCAAAAGCGCACCGCTGAATTAAAAAAGGCGCAAAATCAGCTAATCCTCAACGAAAAAATGGCCTCGCTGGGCGCGTTAACCGCAGGGATTGCCCACGAGATCAAGAATCCCCTGAACTTCGTCAACAATTTTGCTGAACTCTCCGCCGAACTCACGCAGGAACTCCGTGAAGAGATTCAGAATCAGAAAGAGAACCTGGATCCGGAAACGCTTGAATCCATTCAAGAGATTTTGAGCGACCTCCAACAGAACGCGACCAAAATCAATCAACACGGCAAACGCGCCGACAGCATTGTTGAAGGGATGCTGCTGCATTCGCGGGGCAAAAGTGGTGAACGGCGCCCGACAGATCTCAACGCCTTGATGGACGAATACGTGAAGCTGGCGT
>JAPUIP010000240.1 GCA_027296925.1 Candidatus Poribacteria bacterium
GTCGATGCCGGCGGCCTCCTGCAGCGCAATGATGTATCGCACAGCGGCGTCCATCTCTCTTTTGAATTGCGGCTCGGATCGCTGTTCTTCGTTTTCCAGGGCAAGCAGATCTCGAACAAAATCCGATCGCGGCATACTACCGACAACGGTGGTTGGAAATAACGGCAGTTGTTGGTTTACCATAAGCTTCTCCATCCATAAGTCATTCGCTCTAGTGCACGGTTCAGGATTGCGCCGCAAGCGCAGAAAGGGCATTTTCATAACATCGGTAAGTAGGCTCGTCGAAAAGGACAAAACGCACTTCGTCGATTCCACTACGTTCTTCGAGAAATGTCTTCACCGTGTTGAGCGCAATGACAGCCGCTTCGTCGGTGGGATAGCCGTATATACCGGTGCTAATCGAAGGGAAGGCGATTGTTCTAATGTCATGTTGAACTGCCAGAGACAGGCTTTCTCGATAACAGCTCGCGAGTAGATCCGGTTCGCCGTCGTCGCCGCCCCGCCAAATTGGTCCAACCGTGTGAATGACATATTTCGCAGGGAGATTCCCTCCCGTCGTGATGACCGCTTGTCCGGTTGGACAACCGCCTTGCCGCGCGCGGATCTCGTTGCACGCCGCCATAATCTGCGGACCGCCGGCGCGGTGAATCGCGCCATCAACGCCGCCACCCCCCATGAGCTTTTCATTGGCGGCATTGGCAATCGCATCCACGTTCTCTTTTGTAATATCCCCCTGAACAAGGGTGAGTTTCGCCTGATTGATTTGGATGTGCATAGATTCCTCCTTCATTTGTCGGGTTCGATTCATCAGAGCAAGTTTGAAGTGCGCTTTCTGTTCTTTCAATGTTGAAGCGTTCACAGGCTTGTGTTGAGTGCTGTACTCCAATGCTTTTACACAGGTGTTCCAGATCATAAAGTGGTATGCAAAAGGCGAAATACTTTGCAAACTTTCATATAGGATCTTTCAAAATTCACTGGCACTGCGATTTCGGAAGTGATGTAAAGCGGGAGTTCCGGTAAATGACCGCCAATTTTTAGGCAATTTTGCCAAATGTCTACCTGCCCCGAACGGGTTTCTCCCTGAGAACGCTTTCGATAAGCAACACAGTAAAGCGGTTTCTCTCTATTTTCTTTGATATACCCTTCTGTCGCCTTGATTGCTCGAAGCAGTTGATTATGGAGATTGAAGAACGGAATTTCCAGAATATCTATGATAATCAACGACACATTTTTGGCGATCAGATTCTCACATTTGGCAACAAAACTTTCTCTTTCGCTCGGTCTATCTTTATTGGTACGACTCAGAATTTCTATCGCTCCTACAGTGATGTGTCTGCCCCGCTCGATGTAATCAACGAACACTTCAAACTCAGAAGGAAATTCTGCCCGTGTTGTAATCGGCGCCTGAGGTTGATATTGCGATTCCAGTTTCTGTCCCATGCCTCGGATCTTGTCGGCCCGGACATCAACTTCCCTCGCACCGATGCTGGTTTGCGGGATGGCTAAAAAACCTTCCGGCAGTATTTCGTTCAGGTCTTCGACAATATAGGTTGTCCATGCGCTATGAAAAGACTCGAAAGGTGCAACATCGCTAATTTCTGGATTTAAGTGATCCAAAATTGGCACCCGATACACCCCCTTAATGTGTGTACCCCCTTCGCTCTCGTCAATAGTAGCATATCGTTTCCCTACGCGGCAAACAAATTCGGATTGCACGTCGTCATGGCAGCCCCACATGATATGTAAGCCAACACCGACGCCCATCCGTTCGCAACTGGATTGCGCCGAGTTGATCTGTCCGCAGCACACGGCATCCCCGTTCTCGGTAACGCTTGACGACCGTCTCTGCAGGGAAACCGTATCGATTCCGCGCGCCAAGCGAAAAAATCGCATATTGTGGACGTACCGCATCGAGGAATTCCGCGCTGCTGGAAGTCCTGCTCCCGTGGTGCGGCACCTTGAGAATTTCCGCACGCAGATTACCACCTGACGCAATCAGTGACTGCTCTGTTTCTTGCTCAATATCCCCCGCAAACAGAATGCGGAGATCACCGTAGGTCAGCTTGAGGACAAGTGAATCGTTGTTGACATCTCGGTCGGTCAGATTCGTCGAGGCTTCATCGTAAGGATGCAGTAATTCTAGCCGCGCGGTCGGTGTCAGGTCAATCTCCCCAGCGTAGCCAAGTTCGTGAGGAACGCCCTTCTCATCAACAATCTCGTGCAGCATGCGGTGTGTCGGCGGGGGCAAATTTCGGTGGGGTACGCCAATCACCCGCTTGACGTTAAATTCGCGCAGTATGTGGGCAAATCCACCGCCGTGATCATTATCCGGATGACTCAAGAGAAGGAGATCCAGTTGACGGACGCCCTGATGAAGCAGGAACGGTTCGAGGATGCGTTCGCCGCTATCGTAACCACGCATATTCAGCCCGCCATCGATCAGCATCGTCTTTCCGTCGGGAAATCGGACAAACGCCGCGTCTCCCTGTCCGACATCGAGAAAAGTAATCTCCAGCAAATTTCCTCGATCGTGGATTGCCGCGTCCCAAATCCAGATCGCCGTGATCGCCAGACCGATCAGCGTCGCCTTTTTTCGCTGCTCCCATACCCATCGCCAATGTGCAACCGTGAGACAGCCAGCGATGTAGACGACAATGAAACCGAAACTTGGCGGCGCCGTTTTGATGACCGCTTCAGGCTGACCGAAGAATTCAATGCCCTTCAAAAAGCCGGAGAGGATGAGGTGGTTGGCAGCAACAAACATCGTAGCGAACGGAATCCAGATCAGCCCAAGAAGAACCGAGACTAACGCAATGCTAACGATAAAGGTGGCAAGCCCAACGGCGAAAATGCTTGCAATCAGGGAGATCGGGTAGACACGATAGAAATGGTACGCGATGATCAGCGATGTGCCGAGTTGTGCCGATAGGCTTACCCCAAACGCGATGAGCAGCCATTTGACGGCTCGCCTCCACGCAAGATTTAGACGCAAGAATAGGATGTTTGTCGCTGTCGTTTGGTCGATCCGATTCGGTAGGAGACGTTCTGTAAAGCGGGTCCATTTGGGCGTGAGATAAACGATCGCCCCCACCGCCGCAAAGGAAAGTTGAAAGCCAACGTCCCACAGTTGCGCCGGACTGATCAGAAGCAGCACCAGTGCGGCAAATGCGAGCAGATTGATGAGATCGGCGTCTCGATCAATAATCTGAGCAATCAGGAAGAGGCTTGCCATGAGTGATGCGCGTAGCACCGAGGCACGAAATCCAACGAGACAAGCGTAAAGGATAATGGCAGCAATCGTCAGCACGCAAACGAGTTTCCGGGGCATCGGTTTTCTGGGCGGACGCAGAAGGACAAAGCCGGTAAAATAGGCAACGGCGATGAGTCCAAAGTGCAAGCCCGACACAGCGAGGATGTGGAGGACACCGCTATTCTCGAAGGCTTTCAGTACCTTTTCCGGCAGCGCATCTCGCTGTCCAAGCAGCATCCCTTTGATAACCAGCGCGTGATTGAGAGAGTAAATGTATATTATATTTCCCTTTTTCTCGACAGAGTATTGATGGTTGTTATCCTTATCAGTTATCAGCCACTTGCTGTCTCCCTTTACCTCAACAGTGGAATTTTGAGAAAGCGCGATTTTTTTATGCTCAAACGCCTCCTGTAGAATTTCTAAAATACCGTCGTAATCTAAATCAGTTTGGCGCTCCAACTCCACACTAAATAGGAACTCTGGGTATACGTCATTAATAACGGAATCCACACGCCGGCGCAATTTTTCCGTCCAGCGGAACGGGAGGAAACCCGCTTGATGTGACGATTTAATCTGTTGATTGCGATGCGGGTAAAGGATTCCGAATACCTGATGTCGAGCGAGATATGAGCGGTAGTCGAACCCGCCTGGATTGCGCTGGCCTTTTGGCTGGCGCAATTCGCCTTCAATGTCAAGGTGATCGCCGTAGCCCAATTCAACCGGCTCGCGGAATCGGATGAGGAGCTTCGCCTTGACCGCCAGATCGGGCGCAGCCACCGGATGGATGGTGCCGACGGCATAACCCGCATCCCACGATTCGCCACGATCGGGTTGGTATGTCATTCGCCCTGAGAAGCGCACGGGCTGATCATAGAAATCTGTGGGAATGGGCGAAGTCAGCACAATGCCCAAACGCAACATGCCGCCGGCAAAGATCGCAACCCTCAGTATAGACGTGCTGTGGCGCGTCTTTAAGGGAGATAGGCGTTGTAACGCAAGGCTGCTGATGAGACAGCTCAGGGCAATCAGCCAGAGCCAAAAGAGGGGAATTGACAGAAATCCGGCGATAAAGATTCCGAGTGTATATGGAATAAGCGCGCGCAGGGCGGGGCGAGGCATGCTGTCACGTTTCCTGAATAGCATCTGTTCGGTGTGTATTTTAGCACTCCCTCTGTACCCTGTCAATTGGATAAATCCCAAACTCCGTTCTTGACATCCTTGCGGGGAAGGAGTATAATTGAAACATATTTTTAGGGCTGTCTAAACATATTTTTAGGAAACAAGTAATTTGAACTAATAACTTTAATAATTCTGAATTCAAGCGGCCTGGTTGCGTGTGGCTTTAAGCGAACTCAGAATTGACAATTCCCGACTTCGAAGATGAAGGTGGTCGAGCGCGTGCGAGACACTTTGGTTGAGATGGACCCCGACCATGCGTCGCTCTACCAAATGAACGCGAAAAACTATCTGGCGAAGCTGGGAGATCTGCACAACTATGTGAAAACGCAAGCAGAGAAAGTGCCCCCCGGCCAAAGGGTCCTCGTCACCGCTCACGATGCGTTCAATTATTTTGGTCGTGCCTACGGTTTTCAGGTGCGAGGGCTTCAAGGCATTAGTACAGCGACTGAAGTGGGTACGGCTGATGTGCAGGAGTTAGTCCAATTTATCGTCGAACGACGTATCCCTGCGATGTTTGTCGAAACGTCAGTACCACGGCGCAGCATCGAGGCAGTACAAGCCGCCGTGAAGGCGAAAGGATTCTCCGTGACGATTGGAGGCGAACTCTTCTCGGACGCGATGGGAAATCCGGGGACGCCAGAGGGCACCTACATCGGCATGGTCCGCCACAATATCGATACCATCGTAGCGGCGTTAACCCCAAAATCGGCGAGTCAAAGCTCCCATGAGTAGGTGAGCGACATGTTGGAGCTCAGGAGGTTACTATGAAGAAATTCGCGAATAGCAGTTCGGCTATCGAGGTCGAAGATATGACCGTGGCCTATCGGGATAAGCCTGTGCTATGGGATGTGGACCTCAACGTCCCATCGGGGGTCCTCATGGCGATCGTTGGCCCCAACGGTGCCGGAAAGACAACGCTCATTAAGGCAATCTTGGGATTGGTGACGCCGGTGGCGGGTCGCGTATCCATCTACGGTTTGCCTTACGCCAGACAGTGGCGGCTGGTGGGCTACGTGCCGCAACGCGGTAGCGTCGATTGGGACTTTCCGACAAGCGTGCTGGATGTTGTGATGATGGGCTGTTACGGCGGCCTGGGCTGGGTCCGTCGTCCTAGGGGTTGGACACATTTCTCTTCGGGCAAGCTGCCGCCCTGCTAGAACGCGACGTAATCACGATGGCTTCGCTCGGCGCCTTTGCCCTACTCGTGATGTTGATATTCTGGAAAGAGTTTAAGCTCTTGAGTTTCGACCCGGACTTTGGCGCCAGTTTAGGTTTTCCGATGCGCCCGCTCGACGTCCTGCTCACAACGCTGATTGTGATTGCCATTGTGGTGGGTCTGCAGACGGTCGGTGTGGTGCTGATGAGTGCGATGGTCGTTGCGCCTGCGGCGGCGTCCCGTCAATGGACAGATCGTCTGGGTATGATGGTTGCGCTTTCCGCACTGTTCGGCGCAGTCGCCGGTGTGAGCGGCGCACTTATCAGTAGCAGTATGGCGAAACTTCCAACAGGTCCAACCATCGTACTCTGTATTAGCGTGATAGTCGCCCTATCGATGACGCTGGCGCCGAATCGGGGACTGGTGTGGAATTGGCTCAGGCATCAGCGTAACCGCCGGCAGTTGCGCGTGGAGATGGTCTTGAGCGATCTCCACGCACTTGCAGCCCAACACGAAGATTTAGAGCACAGCCATTCTGTTGCGGTTCTGGAGACGATGAGCGCTGGGCGTGGTATACGCAGTAGTTTGGAAGAACTGGAAGCGCAGGGCTGGGCGCGCAGGGTCGGCGATGAATGGGCGCTAACGTCAGCGGGGCTGGCTAAAGCAGAGCGCCTTGAGAACATGCGGAGTCAATAAAGTGAGTTTTTCACCACAGGTCGAAATCCAAATCATTACGCAACTCGTTCGTGAGGATGCCGCGATCGGGCTCGTGTTTCCGGCGCTGTTCAGTGGTGGCGTCATCCTGATATCCCGCTTTGCCGGCAACGTTCACCTGGATACCGATGCGGTGCTATTAGGGGAGTTAGCGTTCGCCCCCTTTGATCGGCTGTCGATTTTTGGATACGGCTGCGTTGGGAAGCATCGCACGCCGAACGCATCGTGAGATATGCCGAGCGACAGGGAGCGATTCACTCTCATAATGGCGATCTGAGGTTGACTGAGCAGGGGCGACAGAT
>JAPUIP010000241.1 GCA_027296925.1 Candidatus Poribacteria bacterium
GCGAGGCCCGTCAGGAAGTGACGCCGGCTTATCATGCGAACAGCTCTGGGTAGAGACCACGTACGTGCTCATTGGCTTCATGGCACGCCTGATGAATGACGGCCCTTGCCTTGGAACCCATCGGGTCTGGGCGGTACGTGCCACCTTCTGGCTTCACTTGTGCCAAGCCAAAGCCTTCTGTCTGGATAATGGGATCATCATAGATCTGATAGTCTCCCCTTCCCTTGGATAGTGTGGGGACGAGTGCCGCTGCGCTTGCTGCGGCCAAGCCCTTCAGGAGAGTACGGCGGGTGATCATGATTCGCTGGAGAAGGACGGGTCGATGGTGCGTACGCCGATCTCGGTCGGAGAGATGATTGATGCCTTGGTGTCCGTTGCTACACTCTCTAGTGTCTGGATCTGGATCTTGAGGGCCTTGTTCTCCGCTACCAGCTCGTTGTCCACCAGCTCCGATGGGACGGCGCGATGATGTACACGAACTCAATCGCGGTGAATACTTCGAGATCCTGCAGCTCTCTTCCCCATGCTGCCTTCTTTGCTCTCAATGGGCTCGATAACTGTGGTCTCTCTATCTCTCACCCACAAAGGGCGTGCACCGGCTGTACACCCCCTTGTAAACCCCTCTACACCCCATGCATTAAAACCCCTGAAAGCCGCGTAGCTATTGGCCTGTGGGAGTATGCACACTCCCTGTACATCGTCTGTACACTCTGCACAAACCCTCGCAAACCGGCGTGACGGCATGTGGTCATGGCTTTACTAGACATGGCTATTCGGGCTCGTGTCATCCGCAAGGGACTGCGGAGCGTTCATGACCTTGGTAGCCAGTAGCACGCAGGGTCTGCGAGGTAATCTTTGATGTTGATGCGCCTATCGTAGGCGTCAAGCATGGTGTGCCGCTGGGGCTGGGTAATAGACACCTCCCTCTGGCTTGGGTGATGCGAGCCCAAGGGTCTTGGTGTCTTCTATGGTAAGTGCGGGAGCCGCTATCGCTGCGATCGCAGTGGCGGCGAATCCCTTCAGTAGGCTTCTACGACTGATCATCCGGCTCTCTCCGCTGAAAGAATGGATACGCTGTGCCGGCATGGAACAGAGTATCGATAAGGTCGGCTCGTGAGGTGTCAAACACATCAGCGTTGAATGTGGTCTCAAGCATGTCGATCTCAGAAAGGCCCTCAAGCACAGTCCGCTCCATGTCCGCGACATCATCAGCAATCATGCGTGCATAGTCCTCATAGGTGACGACACCTGACCTCAGCCACTCGAAGATATGTGAGTAGTCATGGTAGCCGTGCCTTGGAGTCAGGTCGTAAGTCACTTGGCCTCCCCGCCCCGAGGTCCGCTGAGTCTCTTGGGCTCGGCCACCTTGACTGTGGTTACCAGCTCGTTGGGCCCGGTGTCCTGTGCTGTCTTATCATCAACGTCGCCGGCCAGCCTCGGCAAGTCGTTCCGTGTAGCGGATCGACAAGTACTGGCTGCTATCGCTCCATTGGCGTGCGCGTATCCGGACGTTCACCCGTTGCCGAATTGCGGCAAGCGCGGGCTAGTGCATCGGCTCAGGTCCCCTTCAGGAAAATGAAGTGGGTCCTCCGGGCCAACAAATGGACTCTGGATAATTCAAGTCTTCGCTATCGAACGAGTCCGAAAAGTGGAGTTCGCGCAAATTGTCCCACGCAGTACGTAGCGCCACTGCCTCGCTTTTAACGTGTGACGGGGCCGTGATGATCTTCCACCAAACATCAAACTTGGTATCCGCCTCGTAGTCCGGCACTGGTTCATCGCCAACCAAAGAGAAAACGGACATAGGCCTACGCAGCTCGGCTTCGGTTCTCGCCCAAGGGTCGCCACGGAAACGACGATAAAAACTGATTTCTTGATTCAATCCTTCAGTGCCGAGAATCTCAATGGCGGACCGAAATAACTCGTGCTGTTCATGCTCCTTGAATAACAGGCCATCTGCTGTGACGTGAACAGCAGTTGGGCGCTCTCGAAAAATCGGCAGGTCGTCACTGCCGTTACGAATGAACAAGGCTGATATGACCGCTAATAATGTTGCCCGGTCAAGCGCGACTTGATTTGGGACTAACCCATAAACCCTAGCGTGGGAGCCCAAAGGCAAAATAATCCGCTGAACAAGCAGGCACTCGTCGGATTTCGGCACGTCGATGAGGTTCAGCGATATTACGACTGGTGGACCGAGTGGGTCAAAAACGTGCCATAACAGCAGCGGCGTGAAATACGATGATTGTCCTAGCAGGTCGACGTCATCCAAAGGATCACACAGAAACGTGCCAGCGACCCTCGTGTCGCGACAGCGTTGTGCGGCCCATTGAATGGATTCGTAAAGTTCAGTTTTCATCACTTCTCATGCGCCCGCAAGTTGATGTTCATATTCACATCAGCGCAAGATAATAGGCTATGCCAGAAACCCAACACAGTCAAAATTCGATCAATAGATTTGCAGCGGGCCTTTTTACCGTCTTTTCCTGTGCGTGTAATCAGCCTCGAGTGAACAGCCACCTCACTACTATTTCAGGGCCCCTGATAGCCCCAGTTTCACCGCTGCTACCGGGAGAATGTGCCATACTTTGCGCATGAATGAGGCGGATACGAGACACGAGGCGCTCACGCATCTTATGCACCCCTCTGCACCCTGACCGAAACCGGCGCAAAGCGCTGCAGTTCCTCGCTGAAGCCGCCTATTGATGCCCCGAACTACCTTAGAATCACTGACGGCCAGCCCCTCTGCCAAGCGTGCTAGCAACAAGGAGAGGGGACTTTTTTTTCGGCTTCAAATCGATCCAGAATCGGTGCTTTTTATTTGTTCGCACTGCTAACATGATCCATGCAATACGTAGAAGCATTGAGGAAGTGTTCATTACCGCCTCAAATTCTGGCGTAAAACATCCTTGTCTGGGTGGTTTCAAGACGGCGGCGGACAAGGCAGTAGGAATACCGCTGGGCGCGATCATGTTCCATACGCACTCCGAAAGGCTAAAGCGTGATCGACGATGGCCTCTACGAACCATCGCATAGTAGTAGCCAACTTTTACGCGGGTAGAGACGACGTAAAGGGCCGTGCACCACTGATGAAGATTGGTCAGAAAGGAAAGCAGGCTAGGAGACCACCCCGATTTTCAATTGGGGCTGGTCCTCCTATGTCCGTACCTTGTCAGGCGGAAGAAAATTGAGATCAGATTGAATATCTGGGGAACTGTGGAAACTGGCTCGAATCTCAATATGTATAAAGGAGATTACTTCTTCTTATTGAAATGATGTGCCGCTAATTTAATCGACAAATTGCGGGCGGCTAATAAGTGCAGCTAAAGCGTTGATCGCTTCCAACTGACATGGCGATCGATGCGTCGTCGAACCTTGTCAGAGCGAAAAGGAAGCGAATTATGGATTCGAAGTCGAATCGTGCTCCCGTCAAAAGCAGAAGAGCCAAACGGGCAGATATCGGTCGCAAACACTGCGACCGCCATGAAATATGCCGCGCCACGGTTTGTCCATTTGAACCGTGGAAGAGAAACAAGAAGCGGCGAAAAAACGAACGCGTCTGCTATTACCTTCGCGAGGCGACAAAGGCAAAGGGCACCAGTCGCGGCAAATCAATGCAAATAGCGAATCCTGATCCGGCTGACGAGGCGCGACAAATCGCCGGAAAAGTTAGCCGTGACTACATTTTGCGCCTGTCACCGGAGCGGCTGCGATCCTCTATGACGAGAAGGACAAGTCAATGACCAGATACATCACCATCAAGAAGCTTGCGAGTATCTCTGGATACTCAGATGCGGCGATTCGCACGAAAATTTGCAGAGGCGTTTGGTTAAAGGATCGCGTCTGGATTCGCGCACCCGATGGTCGAGTGCTTATTGATATCGAAGGATATGAACAGTGGGCGACGGGACGGGAATCCGCGCCAGTAGGAGCAGGGGCCGCATGAGCGAGGTGTCACATCTTGCGGATAGACGCCGCGACTACAATCAGTCCTCTGAAGAAAATGCTGAACTTACCGAAGACGGGGTGGCCGAGGAGTTTGCGAAGCGGAATCCGGATTTACGCTGGTGCCAAACTTGGGGCAAATGGCTTATTTGGGATGACGCTG
>JAPUIP010000242.1 GCA_027296925.1 Candidatus Poribacteria bacterium
TGGGATGTCTATGTGAAAAGAGATCTGCCACCAGCGGTATGGGCGTATCTCAAGGAGAATCGATTCTTCGGTCTGAGCATCCCCAAAAAGCACGGTGGGCTTGGATTCTCGGCATCAGCTCACAGCGCCATTATTGAAAAGCTGGCGTCACGGTCGATGCCCTTGAGTTTTTCGGTGATGGTGCCCAACTCGCTTGGACCCGCCGAGCTACTCATCCATTACGGTACGGAGGAACAAAAATCCTATTATCTGCCGCGTCTGGCGCGTGGTGAAGAAATTCCCTGCTTTGCGCTGACCGAACCGGGCGCCGGCTCGGATGCGGGGGGCATTCGTGCCACCGGCACCGTTTTTAAGGGCACAGACGGTCAGTTATATCTCCGACTCAACTGGGAGAAACGCTACATCACCTTGGCGCCCATAGCGACTATACTGGGACTGGGCTTCAAGCTCAAGGATCCGAGCAATCTGTTGGGTAAGGGTGAAAGCCCAGGCATCACCTGTGCCCTGATTCCCACCGACACGCCCGGCGTGGTGATCGATCGGCGGCATGACCCGATGGGGTTGCCCGTTTACAACAGCCCGACCGAAGGGCATAATGTCGTCGTGCCGGTCGAGTCCATCATCGGTGGCGCCGCTGAAGCGGGCAATGGTTGGCGTATGCTGATGGAGTTGTTGGCCGCGGGACGTGGAATCTCGCTACCGGCAACGGCTGCAGCCAGTGCCAAGTTCGTCGCCCGTGTTGCCAGCGCCTACGCGACCGTGCGAAAGCAGTTTGGCCTCTCCATCGGACGGTTCAAAGGGATTGAGGAGCCGCTGGCACGAATTGGTGGATTTATTTACCTGATGGAAGCCGCTCGGCGCTACACGTGCGGCGCACTGAATCAGGGTGCGAAACCTGCCGTAGTCACCGCGATCGCCAAGTCCAATTTCACAGAACTGTACCGCAAGGTCATTAACGACGGGATGGATATTCTCGGCGGGAATGGGATTATGCGCGGTCCTCGCAACCTGCTCGCTCACAGCTATCTCTGGACACCCATCGTCATTACGGCAGAAGGCGCCAACATCCTGACGCGTACCCTCATGATCTTTGGACAAGGCGCGATTCGGTGTCACCCATATCTGTACAGAGAAATTCAGGCGCTCGAAACCGGGGATGTGGATGCGTTCGATTGCGCTTTCTGGAAACATCTCGGCCATATTGTGCGTAACCTCTGCCGTGCTACCCTATTAAGCCTGTCGCGTGGATATCTCGCCCGTTCACCTGTAACCGGCCCTGCAGCGCGGTATTACCGCAGACTGGCGTGGACGTCGGCCCTGTTTGCCCTGTTAGCGGATGTTGCAATCGGTGCGCTAGGGGGAAATCTGAAGCGAGAAGAGAAAATCACTGGACGGTTCGCTGATATTTTTTCATGGATGTACCTTGGGATAACCGTCCTGCGCCGATTTGAGGCCGAAGGCCGCCGCAAAGCTGATCTGCCTTTCCTACACTGGTGTATGCAATATTCGCTGGCTCAGATCCAAACGGGATTCGATGGATTGTTCCAGAACTTGAACATTCCCGGATTGGGCTGGTTCTTCCGCGGGCCGATTGCCCTGTGGTTGCGTCTAAACCCAATAGGTCGAATGCCGTCTGATGAGTTGGGCAGCCAGATCTCGCGTGCCATTCAAACACCCAGTCCCCAACGGGATACATTGACCGCGGGGATTTATGTGCCTTCCGACCCGAATGAGGCACTCGGAAGGCTGGAACGCGCTTTCAAGCTGTCCTATGGAGCCGAAGGTGTGATCGGCAAGATTCAAGATGCAATTCAAGCGCAAAAACTGCCCAAGGCCAGACCGGAACGGCTTGTGGCAGAGGCGCTTGAGATCGGGGTCGTTAGCCAGGCAGAGGCGCAATTGGTGGCTGAGGCAGAAGCGGCACGTAACGATGCCATCCAGGTTGACAGCTTCACGCAGAAAGAATACATGGCTGGCAACCCCTACGACGCCAGGCCAGATCAGATATGATATGATATGAATGCTATTCTGCCTCGTGATAGCAATTACCTAATGAAGGCGGAGTGTAATGCGGCTGAACACTACCCCACTCGATCGGAGGGCGTGCGATGAACAGAGGGGGCAGATCTATTCTCAATGAAGATGGCAGTTGTGCCGACGAATTCCGAGATGTCATTCCGGATAATGATCTGCTGGCCATCCTCCGAACCATTCTGCTCAACCGTGTCGTGGACCGCCGTCTCATGATGCTACAGCGGCAGGGGCGCCTCGGATTTTACCTAACCAGCACCGGCGAGGAGGTCGTCACGGTTGGGACCGCCTACGCCCTTCAGGAAGACGATCCGATTTTCCTGACATACCGGGAATTAGGCGCGCTTCTCTGGCGAAAGGTACCGCTCAGCGCCATCATGAATCAGCTTATTGGCAATGTGCAGGATATTAACAAAGGGCGGCAAATGCCTGTCCATTACTGTTACCGGGAATATCATATCCCTTCTATCAGTAGCCCGGTCGGCACCCAGTTGCCGCACGCCTGTGGATTCGGCTACGCAGCGAAAATGCTCAAGACTAATCAGGTCGCACTGGCCTTCTTGGGAGAAGGCACCGCCTCACAAACCGATTTCCATGCGGCGTTGAATTTTAGCGGAGTGCTCAACGCCCAGACGATTTTTGTGATTCGGAACAACGGCTATGCGATTTCCACGCCGGAATCGGTTCAGACTCGCGCCCCCAGTCTAGCAATTCGTGCCGAGGGATATGGAATCCCGGGCTTTCAGATTGACGGGAACGATCTGCTGATGGTGGTGCAGACGGTGAAAGAAGCCGCCGCACGCGCGCGAAGTGGCGGTGGTCCCACGCTGATCGAGGCGCTAACATACCGCATGGGCGCCCATTCGTCGTCGGACGACCCTACCCGCTACCGCTCAGAAGAGGAAACGCAACGATGGGAAAAGGTCGATGCCCTGGCACGCTTACGGCTCCACGCGAAGTGGCGCGGCATCTGGACAGATGCGATGGAGGAAGAGGTCTGGGCGGATGCGGAAAAGGCAGTCACGCAGATGATTTCGGATTGTGAACGGTGGCCGCCGCCGCCAGTAGAGAGCCTGTTCGATGATGTCTACGAACGAATGCCGGAGTCATTGCGCATGCAGAAAGAAGAATATCTTCGGTTTCTACGGGAGAAGAGTCGCCAATAGCTTGACTTTGAAGGAATCAAGCAATCAAGTAGTCGTCGCGTGGACCTGCAAAAAATCCCAATCCGTCAAAATGCATCCAGGGCGTCGTTTTTTCCCGGTGCGATTTCTTTCCATTTATCATTCATCATTGAGCATTTATCATTGTGTCTATCAGCCATGACCGAACTTGTAGAGATGAACATGATTCAGGCGCTGAACAACGCGTTGGATATCCATATGCATCGCGAGTCGAATGCCATCATCATGGGCGAAGACATCGGCGGTTTCGGCGGAGTATTCCGCGTCACCGAGGGGCTACAGCAAAAGTACGGCCCCGACCGGGTGTTTGATACGCCGTTGGCCGAAACCGGGATCGTCGGCAGCGCGATCGGGATGGCGTTAGCCGGTCTGCAGCCCATTGTGGAGATTCAGTTCGCTGATTTCGTGTTCCCGGCATTCGATCAGATTGTCAGCGAAGCCGCGAAGTATCGCTATCGCAGTGGTGGGCAGTACAGTATAAAGATGGTCATCCGCATGCCTTACGGCGGCGGTATTCGCGGTGGGCACTACCATTCCCAAAGTCCGGAGGCCTATTTTGCCCACACACCTGGACTGCGCGTGGTGATCCCCTCTGGGCCTTACCAGGCGAAAGGGCTGCTGCTGGCTGCGTTGAATTGCCCGGATCCGGTTATTTTTTTGGAGCCAAAAAAAATATACCGGTCCCTGAAGGCGCACGTACCCGAAGCGTATTATGCCATTCCCCTGGAGAAGGCCACGGTTGTTCGTGAGGGGCGGGACACGACACTGGTTGCCTACGGTGCCATGATGGAAGTCGCCCGCGAAGCCGTTCTGCTGGCCGAAGGCGAGGGCTACGATATCGAGTTGATTGATCTGTTGAGTATTCTGCCCTACGATTTCAAGACGGTAGTGACTTCCGTTGAAAAAACCGGGCGACTGGTCGTGATACAGGAAGCTCCCCGGACGTGTGGATTTGCGGCAGAACTCCTCGCCGAGGTGCAAGAGCGAGCGTTTACCCGACTGCAGGCACCGTTGCAACGGGTGACTGGTTTTGACACGCCGTTCCCTTACACACTGGAAGACCATTACCTGCCAAGGGTGGAGCGTGTGCTGGACGTCTTGACGAAAACGATTGAATATTGAATCAACCGTCAGTCTGAATAGCCGGAGGAATACCGATGTACCAGTTTAAACTGCCGGATTTAGGAGAGGGCATTGCGGAAGCCGAGGTGGTTGCGTGGCATGTCAAGGAGGGCGACATCGTTCAGGCGGATCAGCTCATCGCGGAACTCATGACCGACAAAGCCGTGATGGAAATCCCGTCTCCGAAGGCAGGACGCGTTCACCGGATTGGTGGCGAAGAGGGGGATATCATCCCCGTGGGGCAGATTCTGATAGAGATCGACGAAGGCGAAGCCCCCGAGGCGACATCTGGTGTACCCTCGGTTGAGGTGGAAGCTGTATCTACGCAAACCGCATCGACCGAAACTGCGCCGATAGAAGAGGAAGTTGCCGCTGCTCAAGCCGCAAGCACCGACGCACCGGTTGAACGAAGCGCAATCCTTGATCCAAGATCGGCAGGCACGGACTCGCTTTCAGGTCTGCCCACGCAAGAATCCCTCGCCGCCTCAGAGGCTACCGATGAGAAAAAGCATCCCCCGCGCATGCCCTCGCGTCCCCACGCCCATCCAATCACTGCGACCACAGAACGTCGGAAGCCGGTGGATGCGGTGCCGGCCGTGCGTGAACTGGCAAAACAGTTGGGGGTCAATATTGAGCAGGTCTCCGGAACGGGGCCAGAAGGACGAATCATGCGTCGCGACGTCGAGGCGTTTGATGAGATGATGAAGACAACCGCGCCGGTGACTGCGCCTGTGCGCTTATCTTCCGAAGCCACTCCGTCTGTCGCAGACGAACCGGACTGGACCCGCCGGCCGTTGCGCCGCTTGCGCCGTCGCATCGCAGAGCGGATGGTGCAGTCGAAGACAATTATACCGCACTATACTTATGTCGAAGAAATTGACATGACCGTGATTGAAGACAGCCGCCATGCACATGCGGAAACCGCCGGAGCGGAGAAAATATCACCGCTGGCGTTTATCGCGCACGCGGTGGTGCGCATATTAGCACGCTACCCCCAGATGAACGCCTGCATGGACGAACAGACCGAGGAGATCATCTATAAGGGAAGCATCCATCTGGGGCTCGCCGTTGCGACAGAAGAAGGGCTGGTCGTGCCGGTCATCCGGGACGCGGCGAAACGGAATGTGGCGGAGCTCGCCGCAGCCATTCGCGACCTTTCCGATCGAGCCCATAAAAAGAAGCTCAATCTCTCAGAGTTGAAAGGGAGTACGATTACCATTACGTCCCTTGGAAAACTGGGTGGCGTCATGGCCACGCCAATTATCAATTATCCGGCGTCGGCGATCATCGGGGTGCACGCCATACGCACACTGCCGCGTTACGTGGGCGACCAGGTGCAACCACGAAAAATCATGAATCTGTCTGTGAGCCTGGACCATCGCATCGTGGACGGGTATGAATGCGCGCGGTTCATCCAGGAGGTCAAACCAATTTTGGAAGCGGGCGATTTCCCTGAATTCAAATGAGGTGGTGCACGATTATGGACGAAGCGACATTCAAAGAACAGCTTAGCGAAAAGCTCGTCAATCTCAGAAAGCGCCGCGGATTGGCCCTTGCGGACGTAGCAGCGGCCAGCGGTGTGCCTGCGGATCGATTAGAAAAATATGAAAGTGGCCTGATCTTGCCGGCGGTCGGCGAGTTGATGAACCTGTCCCGCGTGTTCGACGTGAGCATGAATCACTTTTTTACCTCGGAACTGTCAGGGGCTGGAGTTGAGGTGGTTCGCGCCGGCGAACGCTGGAAGGTCAAGCCACAAACGGATACCGCCGCTGCACTGAATTACAGCTACGAAGCGCTCTCATACCGTCTGACCGACAAGGGGATGTCTCCTTTCCATATCGAAATTCCACCGAGTCAGGGAGTGGAAGTCGAACCGCTTTCCCACGAGGGCGAAGAGTTTCACTTTATTCTCTCCGGCGAGGTCGAAATGACCGTTGGCCAGGAAACCTACCATCTGACCCATGGGGACGCAATCTACTTCGATTCCCGCCTACGGCATTCCATCCGCGCATTGGGCGCCAGGCCAGCACGCATGCTCGCCTGTTTGGTGAATGTCCACCGGCCATCGGCCGGCGAAAGCCCAATACAGCGTGCGCACTGACAAGGTCATTGAAAATTGAAGATTGTATGAGCTGACGCACTTCTGTCTTGGGTAATCTGCAATAGTCAATAGGCAATATTCGATCTCCTTAACCCAGAGGCAACGATATGAAATTTGGTGAATTTGAACTGTTCATCGTGAGCGACGGCACATTTCGTCTGGACGGCGGGGCGATGTTTGGCACAATACCGAAGCCCCTCTGGGAGAAGACCAATCCCGCCGATGCACGCAACCGCATCTTGATGGGGCTGAACTGCCTGCTGATTCGGATGCCGAGAGAGACCATCCTGATAGACACCGGCCTCGGCAATGTCTACGATGAGAAATTCGCGTTCCTGTATGACGTTGATAAATCTGAGACTGAGCTCCTGCGAAGCCTCGCGGCGGCGGGGGTGGGAGCGGCGGATATCACCAAAGTCATTTTAACGCACTTGCATTTCGACCATTGCGGTGGAAACTGTTTCCCGGACGCTAACGGAGAATTAAAGCCCACTTTTCCGAACGCTGCCTATTATATCAACCAAGAGGAATTGGCGTATGCCAAGCAGCCAGACCCCCGCAGCAGGGCCAGTTATCTGCCATACACCTGGGAACCGCTTGAAAAGCGAGGGCAGGTCGTCCTCACTTCCGGAGATGAAGAGATTGCGCCCGGCGTCATGGTGATGCTCACGCCAGGACACACGCAAAACCATCAGTCCGTTATGGTGCGCTCGGGCGAGCAGACCGCGTGTTTTTTGGCGGACCTGGTACCGATGCCGTCACACCTGAAAACGCATTATGTCATGGGTTATGATCTCTTTCCTGCGACCACAATGGAAAGCAAGGAACGGGTGTTGAAACAGGCGCAAGCGGAAAGCTGGCTGCTCATCTTCGAGCATTCGCCGGATGTCAAAGCCGGCTATCTCAGCGAAGGACTGAAGATTGCCCCCGTAACGTTATAACTAATTTTCGATTGAAGATTGAAGATTGCCTGTCCCGCCTGTGCCGAGCTTCGAGGTAAGCTTCGAGGGGAAGATTGGAAAAACCCGCATCAATGCTACCATTGACGAATCAGGAATGTATAATTTCTTTTTGAAAATTAGTTTGAACCCGTGGCGTTATAACAGAGTTTGCCCGATGAAGCGACAGTCTTGCACAAAACTCCAGAGCGGTGATAAATGATGCAACAAATGAGTGAGAAAGGTGGTAAGCCAATGCAGACAGAGCAAGCTTTAACTGAGATTCAACCACTCACGCTCCACTTCGCGCCGATCTCGAACAAAGTCAGCGATACTGAATTTTTTGAGTTTTGTCGGTTGAATCGAGACTTGCGCATTGAGCTCACAAGCAAAGGGGACTTAATCATCATGCCACCTGCCGGCGGAAAAACTGGACGGATTAATTTTAATCTGAGTGTGCATTTTGGCGCCTGGGTCGAGGCGGACGGAACAGGGATTGGCTTCGATTCCTCAACGGGATTTACACTCCCCAACGGTGCGAAACGTTCGCCGGATGTGGCATGGGTCAGACGTTCTCGCTGGGAAGCCCTGACGGAGGAAGAACAGGAGAAGTTTCCGCCACTCAGTCCAGACTTTGTCGTCGAAATCCGCTCACGTTCAGATGCCATAAATATACTCCAGGCAAAGATGGAGGAATACATCGCTAACGGCGCCCAACTTGGCTGGCTGATAGCCAGCGGTGCGCGTATCCTGGTGACACTGTTATACGCCATGAAGCGCTACGGCGTGAAGCGAGGATTAGCATCACTTTGCATCGGCGGGGGTGAAGCCTCCGCGTTGATCGTTGAACGCTAAGTCTGAATTAGTGTGAAAGGAAAACACGATGATTACGTTTGGAGAAGGGAATCTCCGAATTCCTCGGTTTGAAAAGCCGGTATATATCGTCGCGGGCGGTATGACGGATTTCCGAAAAAGATACCCCGAGAAATCGACCGAAGAACTCGTGGCGGAAGCCCTCAGTATGGCAATCCTTGGAAATGAGCTCAACGTGTCGATACCGGACTTCAAAAGGATGGTCAACTTCTGCGTCTATTCGCAGTTTGCCGATCATTTTGGCGACCAACTCCTCGCCGGCGCCCGCGTGCACGATGCCTTAGGCTTTGACCCCCTCGGCAACATCGAGGTGAAAACCGGCGGGGCCACGGGAGGACACGCCGTGCTGGCCGGCGCGATGGCCATTGCTTCGGGTTATGCAGACGTTGTGCCAGTGATCGGCTGGGAACGCATGGACGAGGTCCCCACCAAACAGGGCAACTCGTACATCGCTTCGGCGGCCTGCAAGAATTTTGAATCCGAGCTCGGCTGGATGTACGCCAGCTATTATGCGCTCATGGCCCAGCGGTATCTCTTTGAAAACCAGGTTCCGCGGGAAACCCTGGCGAAAATCACCGTCAAGAACCGCCGCTACGCTTGCGCTTCACCCTTTTCCCAGAACCCGATGAAGCTCACGGAGGCGGAGGTGTTGGCAAACGATATGGTGTCCGACCCCCTGAGTTTTCTCGAATGCTGTGTGATGAGCACCGGCGCGGCGGCACTGGTGTTGGCAGACGAAACGACCGCCTACACACTGACAGACCATCCGGTGCGGTTGACCGCCATCTGTTCTGGTACCCATACCCTGCGGACGGCGGATCGGCGGCCGATGGAAGTGCTGCGCTTGCCGCACGAACCTGAAGATCTGTATAAGGACCGGGAGTGGGACTGGCCCGGGTTTAGTTCTTTCCTCGCCGCGCGCATGGCGGCCTACCTTGCCTATCACATGGCGGGCATCCACAATCCCCTGGAAGAACTGGACATTCTAGAAACGCACGACGCCTTCACCATCAGTGACATTCAGACTTATGAAGACATTGGTCTGCGGCCCTACGGACGAGGACGGGAATTCATCGAGAGCGGAGAGGCCTATCTGGGGGGAAAACTGCCGACCAATCTTTCTGGTGGACTTCTAGGGACCATGCACGCTGTGGGTGCTACCGGCATCTTTCAGATTATCGAAATTTTCTGGCAATTGCAAAACAGATGGGCAAAGTTCCACGCCGATCCGAAGATCTGGGAGCGCTTCGGCAAGACCATGCCGGACGATATTGAAAACCTTCAGGTGCGCAATGCCAAACGGGGTGCCGCGATTAGCCACGCCGGCACGGGGAGTCACGTGACGATGGCCATTTTGGAAAAAAGCTAAACTGAGCTGACTTTGGTTCTACATCTAGGTAAGAATTAAGGAGGAATGATAATGGCAAACAGGAGTGATTTTCCATGGCCCAACGGCTGTCACGGCACGGTTTCACTGACTTTCGATGACGGCAGTCAGTCTCAATTGGATATTGCAATCCCTATACTCAAAGCGTACGATCTGCTCGGTACATTTTACATCAACCCGCGCGGAGAGGACTGGCAGCAAAAGCTGCAACCCTGGCGAGGGGTCGCGCTTGCGGGGCATGAAGTGGGAAATCACACAATTCAGCATATCTGCTCACGTAATTTTGGTTGGGGACGTGCAAAGACGCTCGAAGACATCACTTTGGAGGAGATCGAAACCGACGTCGTGGAGGCGGAAAGACGGCTGCAGGCGCTCATTCCGGAGCAGCCGGTCCGGACGTTCTGTTATCCCTGTTATCAGAGTTACGTTGGCGAAGGCCCAACCCGACAAAGCTACGTTCCCGTAATCGCGAGACATTTCCCGGCAGCGCGGGGCATGGGCGAAGCCGCGAATCACCCGGAATTGACAGACCTGCACTATCTGAGTGCGTCGGTTGTCGCGGGGTGGATGTCGGGGTCAGATCTGTGCGGGCTCGCGGCGGTGGCTCCCGAGCAGAGCCGATGGATGATTTTAGCCTTTCACAGTTTGCAGCAAGAGCCAAGTTCAGGTCGACATTTGGGCGCCACTTATCACGGTTCAGCCTTGCCTGCCGACAGCTTCCGCGAGTTATGCGAATATCTTGCGAGGCATCGCGATCAGATCTGGACCGCTCCGGTGGTGACGGTCGCGCAGGAAATCATCGCCTGGCGCCAAGACCGCCGGACTTAAAGCTAGGGTGGGGGCATTTTTCCTGCCTCCCTATTTCCCACCTGATACCATTTGTAGTTTTCACTGAGGCCATTTCGTCAGGAACAAAAAATCACAGAGCAGCCGATAAAATCCCCCCAACCCCCTTTACGAAAGGGGGAGAGAGCTTCCTCCTTTTTATGAAATATGAGAAAATAGTTCGGTAATCTCCGCTCGGTGATGAAC
>JAPUIP010000243.1 GCA_027296925.1 Candidatus Poribacteria bacterium
AATCCACAAACAGCAGCACAGTTTAGCAGGTATAGCTGATCTATCGGTTACTTTCCCGTAAACTTAATCACCGATATTGCTCCGCTTCCACTCGCCAGAACAGCATAGTCTCCAGACCCATGTACCCGACGCATTATTTTAAGCCTTTACCCGTCTCGATATTTCGCCAACTTTTCCTGAAATGCCTTTCGCTCGAGCACTTCCTGGTTAACGACGTTGTCTGGAATTTCGCCCCGTGAAACCTGTATGGCTTTCTGACAATTCAGCCGGCCGATGTCTCGGTAGCACTCTTCCGTCAGGGCAATGGCGTGGGGAGACAGAATGACGTTATCCAGTTCTAACAACGGGTCATCGGGTGCAATTGGCTCTTGTTCGAAGACATCAATGCCCGCCCCGCGGATGCGCCCATCCCGCAACACTTGCGTTAGCGCACGCTGATCGACGATGGGGCCGCGCGCCGTGTTGATGAAAAACGCTGTCAGTTTCATGAGCGCAAATTCATCGGCGCCGATCAGTCCGGTTGTCTCGTCAGTGAGCGGGCAGCAGACGCACACATAATCGGACTCTTGCAGCAAAGTCGGAAGTTCGACAATCTCCACGTTCAACGATTTGGCAAGCTCCGGCGACAGATAGGGGTCATAGGTCAAAAACCGCATACCGAACGGCTGTAGCAAGCGAAACAGCTCACTGGAGATGTTCCCGAGCCCAATCGATCCGAGTGTCCGGTCCCTCAGGTCCACGCCAACCTCCAACTCGTGACGCCAAGTCCCGGCACGTACCGCCCGATCGTGCCCGAAAATAGATTTCGAGAGCGCAAACATGAGACCGATGATCCCCTCCGCCACAGGGCGACGCACACCACTTGGCGTAATCGCGACCATAACGTTTGCCTCCGTCGCGGCCTGAAGGTCCACGTTATCGTAACCGACTCCGTGCCGTGCAAGGAGGATTAAGCGATCCGCGCCCTCAAAGGTCTCACGGGGATAAGTCCCGCCGAGGGCGATGAAGGCATCCAGCCCGCGTATCTCGTCTGGCGGAACAATTGGCAGATCTCGCTTGATAAAGGTATATTCGATGTGCGGCTCCCTTTCGAGGAGCTCTAGTCCAACATCTTTGAAGCGGACTTTGCCATCGGCTCCGAGGAAGCCGGGGGTGAGTCCAACACGGAATATTTCGGGCGTCATAAATTTTCCTCTTCCAAATTGTTCAATCCACGTACTGCTCAGCTCTCGGACGAACCATACTTTTTCCGTAACATCTTCACAACAACGGGCG
Organism: Candidatus Poribacteria bacterium; assembly: GCA_027296925.1. Classification (GTDB taxonomy): domain Bacteria; phylum Poribacteria; class WGA-4E; order WGA-4E; family PCPOR2b; genus JAPUIP01. The sequence goes on from JAPUIP010000243.1 coordinate 1,276, forward strand.
GCACCATCTCCAACAGCTTTTCGTCGCTGATGCTTCCTCCCCCCATCTCTGCCACCTGCACCACCAAGGTCGAACTCAAATGGGCGTACCTGATATTCGGCATCATAAACAGAGTATCCACCTGTGGGGCGATTTGACGATTCATAAGCGCCGTTTGAAATTCGTATTCAAAATCGGAGAATTCCCGTAACCCCCGAATAATCGCGGCCCCTCCGTGCTCTTGCGCATATTGTGCTGTGAGGCCGGAGTACTGATCGATGGTGACATGCGGATAAGGCTGGGTCACTGCCTCCAACATTTCAATCCGTTCCTCAAGGGAAAAACGGGGCGGTTTGGTGGGATTGATGCCGATCGCAACAATCAACTCATCGAAAACTGAAAGCTTGGAAACCCGATCAATCAGATCCACGTGCCCATTTGTAAGGGGATCAAAACTGCCGGGGTAGATCGCAATTTTTCTCGACAAGGATTGACTCCTTTCGATGCCCGTTCAATGAAAACCGCTACTGAACACCTGAAAATATCGCAATCTTAACACACCACTGTTGTATCCGTCAACCCCAAAATCTTTCTGGTAAAAAACTCCAACCGTAACGCAAGACGCCATCTTATGCCACAACAGCAAGCAATCCCAGAATTTGCTCTATCGCTCGGGAAGGAGGGCCATCAGGCCGCCATCAATGGTGAAGTTCGCGCCGGTGATATTGGCAGCTCTCTCACTGCACAAAAACAGCGCCAGTTCAGCGATTTCTTGCGGCGACGTAAAGCGTTGCGTAGGGTATTGCGAGCGCCAAAGATGCCATTGATCTTCCGGGGTACGCCCAAACCGTTCCGCGTTCTGATTCACCGCCGCCTCCAGCAACGGAGTTTCCACCGAACCGGGAGAGATGGCATTGGCGCGAATGCCGTGTTTGGCGAGATCGATCGCTTCGCTCCGGGTCAGCGACAGGAGAGCGGCTTTAGTCACCGAATAAACCATCTCTTGCTCTTGGTTGGCCAAACCCGACACCGAGGCGATATTGAGAATGGCCCCGCCGTGTGGCTTCATGTGCGGTACGGCATACTTCGCCATCAAGAAAGCGGAGGTGAGATTCACCGCCAGTGTCCGATTCCACATCGAAAGCGGCAGTGATTGAACATCTCCCGGGCAATCGACAATACCCACCGTATTGATGAGGCAATCAATTCTACCGAAAGTTTTTGAAACCGTCTCGCAGAAGGAACGCACCGGATCTTCATCGGATACATCAATGTCCGAACTGTAGACACTTGCCCCGTGCTGCCGGCATTTGTCAGCCGTGCGCGAGAGGTTCTCTGTACGAATATCGCAAAGCCCAAGCCGCGCGCCGGCTTGAGCAAACGCTTCGGCGATCACCTCTCCGATACCACCGCACGCCCCAGTGAGGATGACCACCTTCTCGGCATAGTTTTCCATGGTTTATGCCTCCGGAAAAATGGGTCCAATGACATGTTCGCACACGCTCCCTTCAGCGCACCACCAAACCGCCGGAGACCACAACCGTTTCACCGGCGATCTCCGAGGCATCATCACTCGCCAAAAACGCCACCACATTGGCGATGTCTTCGGGCTGCTGAAGCCGTCCCAGGGGGATGGACGCACGACGACGGTTTAACAGCTCCCCGGCCGCGAGCCCCATCTCCTTGACGCCAATCTCCTCGTCGAGTCCCCAGTTGAACGCCGTATCGACAATACCCGGCGCGATGGCGTTGACCGTGATGCCGTATTCAGCCAGCTTTGCCGCCGCCACCTTGGTCAGGTTGATGATCGCCGCTTTGCACGCAGCGTAAGGCGGGGAATAGGTCATCCCCCCAGCAATGCCAGCCACGGAGGCGATATTGATGATCGTGCCACGTTTTTGCGTCATCATGTGCTTGGCCGCTTCCTGCATGTAAAAGTAAGGGCCCTTGAGGTTCAGGTCGACCGTCCAGTCCCATGTTTCTTCGGTGACGCCTGGAAACGGCTGCACCCGGATGCCCCCGGCATTGTTGACCATAATATCGATGCGCCCGTATGCGGTGACCGCCGCCTGGACAAAACGCGCCGCGTCCGCCACGTTAGCCGCATCGAAGGTTCCCGTGGCGATTTGGGCGCCGGTCGTTTTGACGTCACGCTCGAGTTGCTCCAGGAGCCCTGATTGGATATCGCTGGCAAAAACCGACGCCCCTTCTTGAGCCAATCGCATGGCGATGGCCCGGCCAATTCCTTGCCCCGCGCCGGTAACCGCTGCCACCTTGTCCACCAATCGCCGGGCGCTCGGCTGCCCAGCGTCAACCTGTTGACTCGCTTGTTCCATCTTTGCTGCCTCCTTCTTCCATCTGCAACGCCTTCCCCTTACCCCACTCGATACCGTTCAACCGCATCCATATCCAGCTCCACACCCAGTCCGGGCCTTTCCGGAACTTTCGTGTGACCGTCTTTGACAACCAGTGGTTCAGCCAAAAGCGCACCCTCCAATAGCAGATTGGTGTTGCTGAGCATTGAGAGAAGGAGGTCTTCCGCCTCGTCGCCCTCTCCGCTCAGCAATCGTCAATGCTTCTTGGGTTGGTTTTGAAACCCGTTCGCGCTCAATTTCGGCCAAGGCGCCGAAGATTGTAGCTACCGCTTGGGATTGAGTGGAAGGTTGCCATTGAGATCGATGTTTTCTTTGAGAGCAACAAAATGAATTCCCTTCTTGCGGTTTGTGATCGAAACTCTGTTTTCTGATCAGAAAAGTCGCGGCGCACTGCGGCGGACGACGATATGCTGTTTCCACTGAGTATCATCCCGTTCCGGGAAATCCTCCCGGTAGTGCGCCCCACGGCTCTCGGTCCGTACGATTGCCGCGTCGGCAATCAACTTCGCAACGTTGAGCATATTTTGGAACTCGAATGCTTCGATGCTGTTCCAATAGCAATTTAGATCCAGTGTCTCCAATTTATCAACGGTGGCGTTCAGATCTCTTTCGTTCCTGAGAATTCCGGCGTTCTGCCACATCGTCTCTCGGATGCTCTCCTGTGCCGCGTGGAGGTCGAATTCCTGAGGCGCTGTCTGATGGGCTGAAGCTGCATCATCAGATCGAATCCGCATTCGTGTGTAATCTTCCTTGCGGATGGTCCGGGCGTATTCAATTGCGGCTTTGGCAGCGCGTGTCCCAAACACAATACATTCAAGCAAGGAATTACTCGCCAGTCGATTCGCACCATGCACACCCGTACAAGCCACCTCACCGCAGGCATAAAGTCCTCGAATGTTCGTCTCCGCATTCAAGTTCGTGCGAACACCGCCCATCATAAAATGCGCACCAGATCTAACCGGAATGACATCGGTTGTAATATCGATGCCGTAGTGCTGGCATGTTTGATAGATTGTTGGGAAGCGATTCCTTATAAAATCGGGTTTCAAATGAGTCACATCCAGATAAACGCAAAGGGCACCTGTCAATTGCATCTCATTCAGGACGGCGCGGCTGACAACATCACGCGGCGCAAGGTCAGCCATCTCGTGGTATTTCCCCATAAACAACTCCCCCCGCGAATTAATCAAGACGCCACCTTCTCCGCGCAACGCTTCAGAGATCAGATAGTGCGGCGCGTCTATCAAGAAAAGGGTGGTTGGGTGAAACTGAACAAACTCCATATCCATCATTTCGCAGCCCGCCCGCCATGCAGCCGCAAAACCATCCCCCGTCGCAACATTAGGGTTGGATGTACATTGATAGATGCGCCCAAGCCCACCGGTCGCAAGGATGACCGCTTTGGCAAAAACGCAGTAAAGCGTATCCTCGATCAGCGCAATGACGCCGTAGCACGTATCGTCTTGCGTCATCAAGTCAATAGCGAAGGCGTGCTCGATCACCTTCACCCCATCCTGCGATTTGAGGTGTCTGACCAATACATCTGTCGTCTCTTGTCCGGTCGCATCGCCGCGGTGGACAATCCGCCGCCGCTGATGCGCTGCTTCCATTGTGAAACCGAGGGTGTCTCCCTCCTTATCGAAGTTTGCTCCCCACTGGATCATCTCCAAGACCCGTTGGATGCCTTCTTCGACCATGACCCCGACGGCGGTTTGGTCGCAAAGCCCAACCCCGGCTTTCAATGTATCCTCGACATGGAAAGCGATCGTGTCTTCCTTGCTCATCGCAACAGCGATACCACCCTGTGCATAGCGTGTGTTACTTTCTTTCAGCACGCTTTTGGTCATCAGCACCACATCGCCATGCTGATTGGCTTCAATCGCTGCCCTGAGTCCTGCACTCCCACTTCCAATCACCAGGAAATCGGTTTCAATTTTCGGCAATTTTGCTGAATCAAAACGGACAATATATCGACGACTCATGCGGATTTGATGCGGTTACGAGAACCGCACCTCCCATCCTTTCGTAAAGGCCCGAAACACACATCCCGATTCGCGGTTCATCAGGCAAATCTTAGAAAACACCGGCGGCTCTCATGACCTTTCCGCTCCCCTCGGCAATCCGCGTTCCATCTTCCAACTCGATGTAGGCTTCAGCCGTGATGAGCCGCTTTGTCATTTTGATCCGATTGGCTGCGACGATCAGTCTGTCTCCGGTGTGTGCCGGTTTCTTGAACCGGACTTCGAGTTGTACGGTTACGGCGGGGGAATCAAAGCTTGCAATGCCAACGTAGGTGATGGCTTCGTCCAGGAGTGTGCTCAAGATGCCACCGTGGACGACGTCTGCCCAGCCCTGAAAATGGTCTGGCGGGGTACATTCAATGATGACTTGTGACCCATCGGGAGCAATATCCGGATGAACCTGCAATCCAAACGGATTCCCCTGGCCACAGGCAAAACAGCGATTATTGTTTCCAACACGCATCAATCAGCCTCTGTGAAATTCTCCAGCTTACATCGGTTCGTATTGTAGCACACGGGATGATAAAAGGCAAACGAAATCAGGCGGATACAGTAGACCGTGTTTTCGACGAGAGATGCGTGAGCAACCCCAGTGCCGCCTCGACCATCTGATCTCCGGCATCCGGTGCGAGATAGCTGCTCCGCGCCAACCACGTCTCATACCCACCCTGTTCGTGTCCAATTCGCGTCGGTACATATCCGGTGTAGTCATTCGCAAGTTCGATAATCAGCGTCGAATCCAGTGGTGATGCTGCTTTGAGATCGATTCCGAATTGACAGAAAATCTCTCCCGTCAACGCAACAATCCCACAATCTCCAACACGAAATGCCTGAATCGGTGTCGTGCGTGTATCTTCCCACTGGTTAATTAGAATGCGTTCATGCGCGTAGAGTTCATCGACGGTCGGATCGTCACTCGCCTGAGCCCACGTCGCCTCATATTCCGCGAGTTCCTCAGCAGTCGGTTTCCGTATGCCGCACGTGACCTCTGTCTGCGCCGCTGCAAGCTGCGCATCGTCACACATCGATAAAGTCTGCCAGGTTCGCCAGGCCTCTGCCGCGACCATCCGGGCGACCTTGCGCGTCTGCGCGAACGGGCGTCGATCCGCCGGCGGGTGATGAACGTCGATATTGTTGATGTCGCCTGAACACCCGTTGGAAAGCATCGCGACGAAATTGGCACCCGCCATTTTTTGGAGTTCCTCGGCAAACAACCCGAAATAGTCTGCAGAGATCATGTGCCCCGGTGCCCCAACATAGTGTAAGGCATAGTTAGCGAGCACGGAAATCGGTTGACCAT
>JAPUIP010000244.1 GCA_027296925.1 Candidatus Poribacteria bacterium
ATCCCACCCACTTCATAGATTGTGACTGGATCGGCAAACCCTTTCGGCTCAACCTGCATCTGTCGATTAATCTTCACAGGTGATGATGTATCCTTTAAGGTTGTTTCAGAAATGAGGATCTGCCCTCCTGATGTGTAAGACTCGATTCGGTAGGCCAGGTTGACATCGCTGCCGACGATGCCGTATTTTGCTCGTTTTCGGGATCCGATATTCCCGACGACCACTTCACCGGTGTTGATACCGATGCCCATGGAGATCTCCGGCAAGCCGTCGCGTCGATTCTGTTCGTTAACACCCGCCATCGCTAACTGCATTTCGACCGCACAGGCCACGGCTCTTTCCGCGTCGTCTTCCCGCCAGATTGGCGCCCCAAAGATCACGAGGATGCCATCGCCGAGGAATTCATCAATCGTGCCGCCATATTTGATGCCCCTACCTGATGATACATCAGTGCCAGGTTTTGACCCCATAGGGACTGGTCAACCTCCAGATGCAGTCTGAACCAACCGATGCCTTTCCAACCATCCCGCGGCAGCTTGTGCTTTGGGGGATATAGCCGTGTATTCACGATTTCTCAGTCGCTGTCATCAAATGCCGGATCGGCCCACGCCATATTATCGCCGGGGTGATATTTCCAGTTCTTGACGAGCCAAATCTCGGCATCATCGCTCTTCAGGCTCTCACCGGAAAGCGTGAATTTCCCATTGACGATTTCGCCATTGACGCGAGCGATGACGGAGCCACCCGACTGGAAGAACAGGCAGATCAAAGCGAGCACGAAGCAATACCGTACTCCTTTCGTATGAATCGTTACGGGATGATTGAGAGGCGGATTCATTGGCGCGTTCTCCTGTGAGTTGGGCTTTGGGGGTACCACCATCGCTGCTGACTTTTCGCCTAAGAGAATAGCAGATTTTGCCCGAAAACGCAAGCGATTTCAGACCACAAGGTCGTTGACTTTTCAATAACAATCTGCTACTCTTTTAGCCCAGTTTGCGCTTATTCTTCAAGGCATTTGCCAGATGAACAGGGTTGTACCATGTTATCCAATTCGCAATTTCTCGGACAAAGGTACCTCAAACGAGCGGGATATCTGTTAGTCATTTCAATATGTCTCGGTTGGATAGGCTGCGCGAGGCGTCAAGTCACAACTTGGACATCTGAGTTGAAATCCCACCTCCAACTGCTGACACCGAGCGGAGCTTACGTTGGTTTTGATTCGGACGCGGATGTGCTTTATATGGGAAATCGCCTAATCGACCGATGGATTGATCTGAGCCCGGAGTCGGCAGCCATTCAGACCATCCGCTACACGTACAAACCGCCGGGACATCACTATGTCGATCGACCGAGCGAGGAGTTCCGGTTTCGGATTGGGGCGATCGACTTTTCCGGGGCTGGGGAGCTGCTCACCTACGACGCTTATCAGATCTCGCAGAAACCGGGCGGTGTCAAGCAAGTGGCGATTCAGCTTACATACACATCAGCGAAGGAAACGAAACCGACTTTTCATCTGTGGGTTCACTACGAGCTTTACCCTGATTTACCAATTATCCGCAAGTGGCTGGAGATCCAGAATCTAACGGATTCGGCGTTTTATGTCGAAGATGTCGCGGTTGAGTCTCTATCTTTTTTCGCATCAAACTTGGACAGCATTCAAATCTGGCGATGTGAGTTGTCGTCACTCTCGAAGGCAGTGCAGTTTCCTCCCTGGGAGGGAGGGGCGACGGATGCGTTTATCCTGGTGGAAGACATAAGTATGGAGGGCGGTGTGATGCTGGGCAATGAGAGCCCGGGCATTCTCAAATACTATCAGGTCTTTTCAGATCGGGATACCGTGTCGGTGGGGCTAACGCCGACGACTGCTACCAATGGGTTCGAAATCCGTGTGCCGCCAAAAGGGACGGTGCGCACGCCCAAGGTTTGGACGATGTTGTTTCAAGGGAACGCTCCCGCAGCTATTGACGCACTTATCAACGATGCCGAGCCGTTTGTCTTGCCGTGCGGTAGAGTTCTGGCGCCTCAGCAATCGACAATTCGTTGGACGCAATTGAGTCCTGAATGGGACATGCCAGCAGAAATGCTGAAACCGGGAGAAGTGATTGGAGTTGACTATGACTGGGCTCTTGAGGATGTGGAAGTGTTGAAGCGAATTAGTCAGCAGGTGCACCAGAACGGCGGACAGTTCGGGATTCGCCTGCCACTGGCCGAGATTCGTACAGACGTTTTGGATCGGCGTGGTTGGCGATTGACCCCGGCACCTGTGTTGCGGCCGATGTCAGGCACGAAAGACGAGGAAACGCCGGGATTGGAAATGGAGGGACGCAAAGAGGACAAGATACGGAGCGACGCTGAAACCGCAATCCAGAAGGACAGAGATACGGAGAAACAGGCGGAAAGAGGGAAGGCAAAACAACATGCCGCAGCCGAGAAGTCTGAAAACTACGACCGGACTCGGGTCGTTTATTGCGTACTCAGCGATTACGGTTACTACTTCACGCAAGCCGTGAAAGCACTCATCAAAGAAACGGAAGCGGATCTGCTCGTCTTTGATCGCCCACTTTTAGGTCCACAACGCAGTGTGCTAAAAGGTTGCAATGCGCTCGGCCATGAGCATTATACACGTGCAGAATCGATTGGCTTGATTTACCGTTGGGTTTTTGAGTTTGCCGATCATTTACATCAGGAGCACCCAAACCTGCAATTGGGGATTACCGCAACCGCTTATGGCGTCGCCCGATCAGATGCTGCATGCCTAACCCACTTTGAT
>JAPUIP010000245.1 GCA_027296925.1 Candidatus Poribacteria bacterium
TGCGGGGATACTTGATGACGAGAGGAATCTCGGTGTACTTGCGGCCTTCGTGATAATAGATGTGTTTGAGAACGTAAGGCAGGGATTGGGAGTGGACGTTCATCCAGATATGGGGATTGTTGTGTTCATTCAGGGCAAAAACGGATTGGTCACCAATGCATTGCCGCGCTTCAACTTCCAGGCAAGCCAGGCTTTGGATGATCTCGATACCAGACAACGGAGGCGTGGCGGGCGATGAAGGTTTCGACCCTGCTGCCGTCACCACGGCGGTCTTCGGCGTGGCCAGAGGTGCAACTCCGGAAGTGGGGCCGTGTGCAGACGGCAGGGTTGTGGCCGGCGCCACTTCAGGAGCGAGTGTCTCGGCAGAAGATAGCGCTTTCCCGCGCTCGGCTGCTGGGGACCATACTCGCACCGAGAGGGAAGCCGCCGAGGTCTCAGCAGCGCGAAATTCCGGAGTGCTTGCACGGTTCGTGGCGGCTGAGACCTCCCGGGCCGATGCAAGAAGCGCAAAATCGAGAGGGGCTTTAGGTAGTGCTACTGAGATTGCTTGCTTCTTCAGGGGAAGCGGCGGGGGAGCGCCTCTAATCCCCGCGTTTTTCGCTACATGATATCCAACCGTGGCCAACAGCAGCAGCGGTACCCACACCTTGAAGCCTAGACCTGCCTTTCTTTTCCTCCCATAGGTCTGTCGGTGACCGAGCAGGCTCGATCGCAGCTCCCATAACTTCTGTTGATGCCTCGGATCATCAATTTCATCGAATTCAGCATTTTCTATAGACATGTGTGTTGCCCCCACTCTAGGTTGATTACATCTCTATATTACTTATCGTTCGCCCATTTTTTTCGGGGTTTGTAAGATTATGTAAGTCATTGTATTTTTGTAACTTATGGAATCTGGCTCATAATCGGTCCCAGACTGCTCTCCATTTCCCGCATGGAAGGGTGACAAATTTGTTATCAAATGAACGTTTTGGTCTTCTCCAGATGTTGAAGTTGAGCCTTTTTGGTCATATTTAGAGCAATTCTCCGAACTGCATTTCGAAATGGGCGAACCGTGAGTATATTAAGATAATGATAGCCAAATTTGCGTGTTGGAGCCTACAAAACTTGCCGACCCGCTATATTTAGGGTCTATTCCTTACCCACAGAGTTCCCTATCATAACATAGCTCAATAACAAAACCTCGTTGACGAAGCGTGCAACCTCACGCACGGCCTCATCCAGGATACACAGGTAACAACCTTTGGTAAAGCACCCGTCTATAACCTAGCGGAGATCATCAAGAAGATCTGACACACTTTTCGCGTTAAAATGCGTTATGCTGGGGTTCGGATGGTGGTGGGTTTCGAATGGTGGTACATCGAAAGGTTTTTACTCCGCTATCCGGCTTGCCACTGGAAGAAAAAGGGGACGGATTTATTTTATTTTTCTATGTGCGGTTGGTGAATATGCCGAAGGGGGCGATTTGAACCCAACAGCATGCCTTCCACCAACAGGACACCCTACGGACAATCACTGGACATATCAGGCCAAGCGGCGCGAAAAGCCAGTCATCTCACCCCTACAACGTCCCTGGTATACCCATAGAGCGGACACAATTGGACACCTGAAGCATGCACATAGCATGCAACGCTTCCCGCCAGCTTGCGATTGGTCATCGATGACATACCAGCCTGAGAACCGAGCGCATTTGTATGACAATCATCTTTTACCTCTCGATACAATGGGTGTATGATGCGTATTAGAAGTGCAACCTGATGCGAGTGGAGTTTGAGTACGCCCTTCTGCTTGCCTTGGGTGTACATGTATGGTTATATTTTTCCATCTGAACGGGCATCGAACAGGGTGATATGTGGCAAGACTATCTTTCCAAATCGGAGCTTAATCTGGCTGCTGCAGAACGTGATCTGGAGTCTGGCAGTTATGATCCCTGCGTCAGTCGAGCCTATTTCTCAGCCTTCCAGGCTGCGATTGCTGCCCTCCTTGCCCTGACGGATTTTCAGCGCAGAGGGAGATACTGGGACCACGGTGAAATTACCGCCGAGTTTGTCCGCCGCCTGATCCACAGACGAAAGGTTTTTCCCCAGACGATGGCCAGTACACTGGACGACCTGAAATCGCGACGCCATCAGGCGGATTATGACCACAGGCAGATCAGTCAAAGGGTTGCCGAGCGGAGCCTCGGCAAGGCCAGACAGCTAGTGCAACAGGTTCATATCACTTTACAAGAACAAAGGACGCCATAACCATGTCTTTGGAAGCGGTATCTCACCATTATGGCACCTATTTTTCTGAACTGTCCTATCCGGAACGCCGGGCGGCCATTCGGTACATTGATGAACTGTCGCGACGCTATCCAGACCTGGCGGCCAAGGCCACTGCCGGCCCGGGAAACGAAGGTACGGTCTATGTCTATGCCCCGGTGCCTACCGAAGACGATCAGAACATTGAAATCTATGAAGCATCAGCTGACGTCGCCATCGATATTCTACTGGATACCGGTATTTCGATTGCCTTGATGCCAGGTCCGGAATAATTGTGGATAGGAATCAAGGGATGAATAGCCGCCCACGTCATGATCAGCCAGAATCAGCATGCGTGACGTCTTTCTTACGACGCGCACGTAGCCGTCGTTCCAATTCTCTAGAGGATTTAGCCCGACCAGCTTCGACATGAGGCTGGTTTTGCTGTTGCACGCGCTGCAAGATCTGGTTATATTTGGCCTCTACGTCTGACCTGGGGCGTCTAAAAGCGAGCATTAGGGGTCGATATTTCTTGCCCGGAATTTGGCCTCGACGCTCCCCACAATTCTGCAACCATCCTTGATGGCCCTCATGGTAGTGGAAATGACAGGCACTATCGTTTTCATGCTCAAATTGGCAAAACCCACCACCGCGAAATGACATGAAAGCGGTGTCGCAACAAATCCACTGCTCACAACAGCGCGTTTTGACCAACGCTACCTGACGACTGCCACCGAACCGACAATGCTCTCCAGCAATCGGTTTCGCTTCCATCCGGTTGTAAGTCAAAGCCTCTTCTCCATAGGCAGCGCCGGGGGGTGGGGTGGACGCCCACCCCACGCCCAGCCTATACTCAATCACACCTTCTCTCAAGGGCCATGGTGATCTCGTGGCTTTCGATCTCGG
>JAPUIP010000246.1 GCA_027296925.1 Candidatus Poribacteria bacterium
CATCATATTTTAATATGCGTTGCTTTCCTACTGATAATGACATCGCTGTACTCATTAAGTAATTTTCAATATTAAAGTCAACATTTTCAAAATGGGTGAGTGGTGAGTCAGTGAGGGGTCGTCAACTCACCACTGAACGACTCACCAGACACCAAAATATATAGTTTATTTTTGAAAATTACTTAAAAAAAATAGTCAATAAAAATCTCAATTTCTATTGAGGCGGATGTGTCACTAACTTCTGTTGCATTTTAGGTGACAAAGCCACCAGATTTTGGTAGAATAATATGACGTTTTACGTTCCACCCATTACCTATCACGTTTCACATTAATTGAACGTAATTTGCCATGGATAGCATGCAAGGGCGAGTCATTCGAGCCCGAACGAGTTTCTATGACGTCGAACAGGCTGACAGGATACTTCGGTGTACGCTGCGCGGGCGCGTTAAGCGAGAGCGGCGATCCGAGGAAGGCAAACAGATCTACGCCGATCCCGTGGCTGTGGGGGATGAAGTCATCTTCAGACCGATTGATGACGAAGCGGGCGTGATCGAGGAGATTCTGCCACGGCGGACAAAATTCTCACGCCGATACCCCGGCAAGCGTGAAGATATCGAGCAGATTGTCGTTGCCAATGCGGATCAGGTTGTCGCGGTCATTTCAACCCGTTTGCCTGACCCCAACTTCCGCTTCTTGGATCGCTTTCTCATCTTAGCAGAAACAGGGGAGATGGGTGCCGTTGTCTGCCTGAACAAAATGGATCTGATCGGCAAAAAAAGACGTCGGAGATTGAGGTCCATCCTGATCGCCTATGAGCAACTCGGATGTCGAGTCATCTATACCAGTATCAAAGAACCGCAGAGTATCGATACCCTCCGGCAGGTCCTCAAAGATAAATTTAGCGTCATTGTGGGTGCGTCAGGCGTCGGGAAGTCGAGCCTACTGAATGCCGTTCAGCCGGGCCTGGGCTTGCGTGTCGGCGAAGTGGGTCCGAAAACAGAAAAAGGGCGGCACACCACAACACTCGTTGAACTCTTCCACTTAGAGTTCGGTGGTGAGGTCGCGGACACACCGGGCATTCGAGAGGTGGGCTTGTGGGGCGTTGATACGGAAAACCTTGACCTCTATTTTCCAGAAATGGAACCGTATCTCGGTACATGCAAATACAACGACTGCGTTCACCTGCATGAGCCCGGTTGCGCGGTGATCGAAGCTGTCGATGCGGGCAAAATTAGCCCGGTTCGATATCAGAGTTATGTCGCGCTACGGACAGGAAAGGATGGGGAAGGCTAAGCACTCATGACATTCAGCCCAGAACAATTACGAGAGATGATTTTCTCATCAGACTTTAATCGTTTGGTGGGTGAGATCGAAAACGAGTGGCTTGAATGCAAAGGTCAACCCTATCAGATAGAGCGGGAGTCGGAGAAGCGAGAACTTGCGAAGGATGTTTCTTCTTTTGCAAATGCTCAAGGTGGGTACATCCTTATTGGCGTAAGAACAAAACCGAGCGCCACCCATTTTGGCGATGAGGTTGAGCGCATACGTTCTTTTCACCAATCACTGCTGAATACGAATCAGTATCATGATGTGATAAAAGATTGGGTTTATCCAGAAATTGAGCAAATCACGATTGAATGGGTTCCAACTCAGCGCGATAGCAGCAAAGGTGTCGTTGTTATCCATATTCCTGAACAACAGGAATCGCTCAAGCCGTTCTTGATCACGAAAACCTTGGACGAAAGGAAGCGTGTTGAAATCGTATTTGGCTATGCCGAAAGGAAAGGCGATAAGAGTCAGCCTTTGTCTATGATTGATTTGCAGAGAGCTCTGCGCTCCGGTTTCAGTTATGAAATGACATTGAGAAATCGGCTTGACAATTTAGAGTCACTCGTCCAACAGCTTACCGAGAACATGGTTACTGTTACTGATCGGATTAACGAACTGATTTCTGGACGGATGGAAAGGACAATCGAAGATGAATAAAGGTATGAAAAACAAAAGGGTAGTTGTTTTCGCAGCCTATCCGAAACTGGCTGGTCAACTGAGGACAATTTTTTCCTCTACTGAGGGCAGCATTCGGAGACAACTTGAAAATCCGCCTATATTGCACGACAGACCCTGGAGTCTTCAGACTTTTGACCAAGCACGGATTATTCGCGGAGAAATGATACGTGTAAAGTATAGTAAAGATAAAAATCGGGATCTAAAAATTATCGATCTATATCGAGACGGAACTCTGATTTTCGCGGCTCTCACTGACCCTAATTTTCTTGGATGGCGAAGTTTTCCTGATGACCCATGGATTCATCCAATTGCAATCGTCGAGGTAATTTATAATTTCATCGATTTTTACAAGCGGGTTTTAGAAGATTTTGTAGAGAAGCCGGAAGAAATCACGATAAGAACTGACCTGAGAAATATGCACTTAAAGGGTGTAAAAACCTATCTCCCTCTTTTTTTTAACGATCTACCCCCGGTAAATGAAATTCTGAAACAACGGGCCCCAGAGAATAGTGGGACAATCCTCCGAGATTTTCGGACGGCAGATTTTCATGTTGGTGTCGTTGCTTTTGAGATTCTCAAAGAGATCTATCTCTGGTTTGGATTGGAAGAAGACAAGATACGCTACACAAAAACCAAGGGTGAACTGAAAATGATTGACCCAGAAGCAATTGCGAAAATAGGGTAATTACCCACGCGCATCGCTATAGAAAGGAATAAACCGTGTCTGATACCCCGAAACACACAAACCAACTCATCAACGAAACCAGCCCTTATCTCCTGCAACATGCGCACAATCCCGTCGATTGGTACCCGTGGGGCGAGGAGGCATTGGAGCGTGCCAGGCGCGAGGACAAGCCCATCCTGATGAGTATTGGCTACGCCGCATGCCACTGGTGCCATGTCATGGAGCACGAATCCTTTGAGAACGAAGAAATCGCCGCGATTATGAACGAACACTTCATTAACATCAAAGTCGATCGCGAGGAACGGCCGGACCTGGATGAGATCTACATGAACGCGGTTCAGGTGCTCACGGGGGCCGGCGGCTGGCCGATGACGATGTTTCTGACCCCCGAGCTCAAACCGTTCTACGGCGGCACGTATTTCCCACCCGACAATCGCTATGGACGTCCGGGATTTCCGCGTGTCCTTGTTGGGGTATCAGAGGCTTACCGTGAACGGCGTGAAGCTGTCGCTAAACAAGCAGATCAGATCACGGAAAACCTCAATCGTATGGGACAGATGGAAGCGCATGGTCATTCGCTGACGACAGATCTGCTCGATCGGGCGTATCAGGAAAATCGATCTCGGTTTGATGCTCGGTACGGTGGATTTGGCGAGGCGCCCAAGTTTCCGCCAAGCATGGGGCTTTTGCTACTGTTGCGCCACTGGCGCCGCACAGACAACCTCAATGCGCTGGAGATGGTTGAGACGACGCTGGAAAAGATGGCGCGGGGTGGGATGTATGATCAACTCGGCGGAGGGTTTCACCGTTATTCGGTTGACGACAGATGGCTCGTTCCTCACTTTGAGAAAATGCTCTACGATAACGCTTTGCTGACGGTGACCTACCTGGAAGCGTATCAGGCGACAAAGAAGCCCTTCTATCGGCAGATTGCAACGGAAACGCTTGATTACATTCTGCGCGAAATGGTTGATGCCGAAGCCGGCGGATTCTACTCCACGCAGGATGCAGACAGCGAAGGCGTCGAAGGAAAGTTCTTCGTCTGGATGCCCGATGAAGTGGAGGCCCTCCTTGGAATGGAGAACGCGAAGATCTTCTGCGAGTATTATGACGTGACCGAACAGGGGAACTTTGAGCACAAGAACATCCTTCATGTCCAAACTCCTCAGGACATCTTCGCCAAAAAGCTGAGAATGGATGAACAAGCCGTAGAGGCGATACTGCTTGAAGGAAAGCAAAAACTCCTTGAGGCTCGCGAGAGACGGATTAAACCCGGGTTGGACGACAAGATCCTAACCAGTTGGAATGGTCTGATGATTCGAAGCATGGCAATGGGCTATCAGATCACCGGCGATGAACGGTACCGCGAGGCCGCAGAAAAGTCAGCGAGGTTCATTCTAACGACGCTCTCCCAGGATAACGGGAGGCTGCTACGCACGCACCGCGAAGGCAAAAGCCATCTGAACGCTTACCTTGAGGACTACGCCTACTTTGTAGCCGGCCTAATCAATCTCTACGAAGCGACTTTTGATCCGCAATGGCTGAAGGAAGCGCAGCGACTCAATCAGATCATGATCGAACAGTTTTGGGATGACGTAAACGGCAGCTTCTTCTTTACCAGTAAAGACCACGAATCCCTCATTGTCAGATCCAAATCGGCGTATGACGGCGCGACGCCTTCCGGGGCATCGATGGCGGTCCATAATCTGTTGCGGCTCGACAAACTTCTCAATCAGCCAGATCTGCGGGAAAAGGCGGAGATTGCCCTCCAAGTTTATTACCATCAAATGGAATCTGCCCCCAGCGGATCGGCGCAACTGCTCTGCGAACTCGATTTTCTGCTCTCGACCCCGAAAGAGATTGCGGTTGTCGGTCAAAGGAATAGCGACGATACCCAAGCGGCGTTGGCATCTATCCATAGCCATTTTGTTCCGAATAAAGTCCTTGCCCTGGCGAGTGGCGCCGACGAGACAGATTTCATCCCACTTCTTCAAGGCAAAACGCAGATCGACGACAAAGCCACTATCTATGTGTGTGAGAACTACACCTGTAAGATGCCGACGACAGATCTGACAAAACTGGAAGAACTACTCTGAAATAGATCCGCTAATCTTCAGAAAAGGAACGCCATTGTGGACGACGATGAACTCTATAAGAAGGAACAAGCGCTGCTTTATTGGAACGAGGGCTCCGAGCATCAGATGCAAGGCAGACTTTCGAGCGCGGCCGAGTTGTATCTGAAATCGATCGACATCTATCCAACTGCCGAAGCGCACACTTTTTTGGGTTGGGTCTACAGCATGATCGGCCGCCTCGAAGACGCGATCGAAGAGTGCCATAGAGCAATTCGCGTCGATCCGGATTTTGGGAATCCCTACAATGATATCGGGGCATACCTGATCCAACTCGGCGAATATGATGCTGCCATTCCCTGGTTTGAACAAGCGATTCTTTCCCCTCGCTACGACGCGCGAGCTTATCCCCACATGAACCTTGGTCGAGTATGGGAACATCGGCT
>JAPUIP010000247.1 GCA_027296925.1 Candidatus Poribacteria bacterium
ACGAATCATGTTCGTTTCAATTGTCAACACAAAGGAGAACAACCGTGTCGCAGGAAATCCAAAGGCGAACAACCATGTCGAAGAATCTGAACAATTTTGATGCGATTTCAATCCGGATTGCTTCGCCGGAACAGATTAAGATGTGGGCAAAGCCGACCTCATGCCGCTATCGAAATAGTGCGAGCGGCGCGCGAACAGACTGTTTTCTCTCTTCCGGGGGAAATTGCCAGTGTAGTGAAATCCGCAAACCCGAAACCATTAACTATCGGACATTCCGTCCTGAGCGCGATGGCTTGTTCTGTGAGGCAATCTTCGGTCCCCAGAAAGACTGGGAGTGTGCATGTGGTAAGTACAAACGGATTAAGCATAAAGGGGTGATTTGCGATCGATGCGGGGTCGAAGTCACTCAGCAGAAGGTACGCCGTGAGCGGATGGGATATATCCAGTTAGCGGCACCGGTTTCGCACATCTGGTTCTTCAAAGGACTTCCCTCGCGGATCGGTCTATTTTTAGACCTCCCATTTCGAGAGATTGAACGTGTCATCTACTTTGAGTCATTTATCGTGCTAGATGTCAGTGACCCCGACTGCGGTCTGGAGGTGAAGCAACTTCTAACAGAGGAAGAGCACAACCAGTTGCAAGCACAGTATCCCGACAGCTTCCGCGCCGGCATGGGTGCTGATGCAATCCGGGAACTGCTCGAACGGATCGATCTGGATCAAGAAATAGAAGTCCTGCGGGTGGAACTTGAGGAAACCGGGAGCAAACAGAAAGCGCGGAAGCTGTCCAAGCGGCTGAAGTTGGTGATCGGCTTCAAAAAATCGGGCAATCAGCCGCTCTGGATGATTCTTTCGGTGATTCCCGTGATTCCACCGGACTTGCGTCCGCTAGTCGCTCTTGATGGCGGCCGGTTCGCGACCAGCGATCTGAACGATCTGTATCGGCGGGTGATTAATCGGAATAACCGCTTGAAGCGACTGATGGAACTCCGTGCCCCGGAAGTGATTATCCGCAATGAGAAACGGATGCTGCAAGAGGCGGTAGATGCCTTGTTGGATAACGGCCGACACGGGCGTATGGTAAGAGGTCCGGGCAACCGTCCATTGAAGTCGCTCTCCGACATGCTCAAAGGAAAGTCGGGCCGCTTCCGCCAGAACTTGCTTGGGAAGCGTGTGGATTATTCAGGGCGAACGGTCATCGTGGTCGGGCCGGAACTCCAGTTGCATCAGTGCGGCTTGCCCAAGAAGATGGCGCTGGAACTGTTTAAGCCGTTCATCATTCATAAGCTGCAAGCAAAGGGCTATGCCCATACCATCAAACGTGCTAAGAACATGGCAGAGCAGGTCTCGCCAGAGGTATGGGAGGTGTTGGAAGAGGTCATTGACGAACATCCCGTGCTTTTGAACCGCGCCCCAACGCTACACCGATTGGGGATTCAGGCCTTCCAGCCGATGTTGGTGGAAGGAAAAGCGATACGAATTAACCCACTCGTATGTGAAGCGTTCAATGCGGATTTCGATGGCGACCAGATGGCGGTGCATGTTCCACTGAGCGTTGAAGCACAGGTTGAAGCGAAATTGTTGATGATGGCAACACGAAATCTAATGAAGCCTGCGCACGGTGGTGCGATTGCGGTGCCGAGTAAGGATGTCTCGCTCGGCTGCAGCTTCATGACGAAGGAGATTCCCGAAGCTCTCCGAGAGAAGGTCTGTCGGGTGCCAACGGCGCGAGTCTACCAGGATACACAAGAGATCATCCTTGCACATGAGTGTGATGTACTGGGATTGCACGATCCGGTAAAGCTCTACATTGATGGGGCAACCCAGCCGATTGAAACAACGGTAGGGCGAGTTATCTTCAACCAGGTGGTTCCGGATGAGTTGAAGTTCACGGATGCCAAGACGAGACAGTCGCTACCTTTTATCAACCAGGAAATGCGTTCTGGGGATCTGTCTAAGCTGGTGTCCCGTGCGTTTGAGGAGTTGGGTAATCGTCGCACGGTCGAATTCATCGACGACTTGAAGCGCCTTGGCTTTCATTATGCGACCAAATCGGGGATTTCCATTGCCATGCAGGACATGATCATCCCCACTGAAAAGCCAGGTCTGATCCAAGCTGCACGGAAGCAAGTGGAACAAATCGAATCCGATTTTCAGGAGGGTGGGGTAAGTGAGGGCGAACGCTACAACAAAGTCATTGATGTCTGGCACCAATTGATTGCACAGATTGAAACCGCACTGTTTGATGGACTGGAGCGAGGACGTGATGATGAAATGAAAGGATTCAATCCCGTCCATATCATGGTAGACTCCGGCGCCATTTCGCGAAGCAAGCGCGATTCAATCCGCCAATTGAGTGGTCTGCGTGGATTGATGACCAAACCCTCCGGAGAGATCATTGAAGAGCCGATCGAAGCCTGCTTCCATGAAGGATTATCCGTTCTAGAATACTTCATCTCAACACACGGCGCCCGAAAGGGGCTCGCCGACACTGCAATTAAGACAGCGAGCAGTGGGTACCTAACGCGGAAGCTGGTTGATGTTGCGCAGGATGTTATGATAACGATGGTTGACTGCGGGACGCTAGACGGCATTATCAAGACGGCAGGTGAAGAGGAAGAAAGTTCGCTTGCTGAACGAATCTTTGGCCGTACGGCGCCGGAAGACATTGTCGATCCGATCACCGGAGAACTGCTCGTGCCACGGGAGGGTCTAATCACACACCAAATGGCAGCGCGGATTGAGGCCGTCGGCATCACCGAAGTCAAGGTCCGATCGGTGTTAATGTGTGCAGCCTTGCACGGTGCGTGTGCAAAATGTTACGGAACCGATTTGACAAGCGGGCACCTGGTGGATGTTGGGGAAGCAATTGGCATCATCGCCGCTCAATCTATCGGTGAGCCCGGGACGCAGTTGACAATGCGGACCTTCCATACGGGGGGTACCGTCAGTGGCGGTGGTTTCCAATCGAAAATTGAAGCTCGGCATGACGGGGCGGTGCAGTACGTCAATGTAAGATTTGTGGTACGAGAGGTCCCAGATCAAGCAGTAACCGAAGGGGCTGATCAACCGATAGTTGAAAAAATTGTGCTATCCCGAAATGGGCAACTTCGAATCGTAGATGAGAACGAACGTGTGGTGGAACGGCACGCTGTTACCGTTGGCTCACGGTTGTGCGTCGAAGATGGGCAGTTTGTGATTAAGGAGGATGCGCAAAATGGTGTATCTCCTACCCTACTGTTGGAGTGGGATCCGTATCGGGATCCGATTTTGACGGAGCATGCAGGACGTGCGGTTTTCAAGGATATGATCGAAGGCGAGACGATGCGCGAGGATAAGGCCACCGGTCTGGCAGAATGGGTCATTATCGAGTACAAAGGCGAAGATCAACCGCGAATTGAGATTCGCGACGATGCCGGCGAAGTTCTTGCTAGCTATCTGATGCCAACGGGAGCACATCTTTCTGTCACGGACGGCATGTTGGTGGAACCCGGAACGGTCTTGGCACGACTTCCCCGTGAAACGGCGAAGAGCCGAGACATTGTTACGGGTTTGCCACGTATCACGGAGCTCTTTGAAGCGCGACGGCCCAAAGATGCCGCCGTCATTTCAGAGATTGAAGGGTATGTGAAGGTCGAGGGCGCGAGTCGTGGGGTCCGAATTGTTCGGGTTGTGCACGAAGACCTTGAGATTAGCCACCGCATTCCTCAGGGAAAACACCTGATTGTGCAAGATGAGGACTGGGTAGAAGCTGGAGAACCTTTAACGGATGGCCCGAAAAACCCCCATGACATCCTTAAAGTGGAAGGGGAGGAAGCCGTACAGCGTTACCTGGTTGATCAGGTGCAGGAGGTCTACCGCAATCAGGGAGAACGCATCAACGACAAGCACATTGAAGTGATTGTGCGGCAGATGCTCGGCAAAGTAAAAATCGGCAAAGATCCGGGGGATACAGAATTCCTCGAAGAGGATGAGGTGGACCGGTTGATTTTCACTCGAATCAACCGGCGAGTTCAACAGAAGGGTGAACGTCCTGCAACGGCGGAGCCGATCCTACAGGGCATCACGAAGGCGTCTCTCTCCACAGAGAGTTTCATCTCTGCGGCGTCGTTCCAGCAAACGACCAACGTGCTCACAAGAGCAGCGGTCGTGGGCAAGCGTGATCAGCTCGTGGGGTTGAAGGAAAATGTTATCATGGGACATCTGATTCCCGCCGGAACAGGGGTATCGAAGTTTCGGAAGCTTCAGATTTTCCCCAAAACTGAAGAGCAAACCGAGCTTCCAGACTCGTCGCTGTTCCCAGTTGACGAACAAGCCGCCAACTAAAGGTCTATAATTCAGAACTGCTGTGCACTGTCAGATTCGTGCTGATAAACCCTGGTGAAATGACCATACGACAGGGATTGGAGTCCAGCTATCAGAGCAGATCTGACAGTGTTCGTTATATTTGCAGTAATGTTGGTTAACGGTGAGATTAATTTGCACTCCAGTTGGGCGTGCCGATGGTGTCAGCAATGGCAAACGCTTTTTGCCGTTCCGATTCAGTGAGGGGCGGGACATCAATAGCGGCGACATTCTGCTCAATCTGTTGCGAGTTCTTCGCGCCGGCGATGGCACAGGAAGTGCCTGGGTGATCTAGCACAAAGCGTAATGCCGCCTGGACCATCGTGCGCCCTGTGTTTTCAGCAAGAAAATTCAGTTGCGGTAATTTCTTAAACGCATCAATCGATTCCGGACGATTGAAACGCTCGTAACGCACATCCTCCTGCGGAAGTTCGCTGCTCTGAAAGTATTTTCCGGTCAGCATGCCCTTTGCTAATGGAACGCGGATGAGCGTACCGATATTCTGCTGCTTTGCAAAGTGGAGTAGGTCATCTGCATCGTGTTCGAGTAGATTGTAGCCGATTTGCAGTACGTGGATGTCGCCCAGTTTTCGGAGCGTGTCAATCGCCCCCCGGTTGTTGGTCGAGATACCGTACCAGCGAATCTTTCCTTGCTCCCGTAGCGTTGCAAGTGCCTCCATCACGCCTGGCATCGCTCCTTCAAGCGGGGTTGCATGCAGTTGATATACGTCGATATAATCCGTTTGTAGCCGTTTCAGACTCCCTTCGGCAGCTTCAAAAATCCGCTTTTTCGCCTGCGCTGGGAGATCTGATGCGGTTGAATCTAACCCACGATTGGGACTGACTTTCGTCGCAACAACCCACCTGTCACGCCTACCTTGCAGGGCACGTCCAGTGACTTCCTCGCTGTGCCCATCTCCGTAACTTTCGGCGGAATCAATCAGGTTGACCCCCAGTTCCTCCGCACGATGGATAAGCGCAATCGACTGTTGATCGTCGGTTCCTGTCCAGCCGCTTCTGGTGCCATCGGCCTGCTGTTGTACACCAGAGATCGGGAATGCACCGAGCCCAATTTCTGAAACCGTTAATCCTGTCTGTCCGAGTATGCGATATTTCATAAAAACCCTTTCCTTCTCAATAATAGACGTTGAGATTCAGCGCGGCATGCTACGTCTCTAACGCTTATGGATTCCCGCCGTGCTTCACACTTGAACTCACCTGAGTCAATCGTGAAGCACCTGACCCAATGCCTGCCGAAGAGTTTCTAGCGTGATGGGCTTGTTGACAACAAGGTCTACATGCATCGTCCGCTCGTTATCGCCTTCCATTATCTTATCCCAACCGGTGATTAAGATAATCGGCTGATTTGCATCGATCTCCTTGATATGTCGAGCGAGCTGATTCCCCTCCATGTCTGGCATCCCTTGATCCGTGATGACCAGATCAAAAGTTCCCGTCAAAAATTGCGCTAACCCTTCACGGGCGGTTGCCGCAAACTCAACGCTGTGTCCGTCACATTCTAAGAGCTCGCGCAAAACTTCACGAACCGACTGCTCATCATCAATGACAAGTATGTTTAACGGGCGAATTGCTGAGGCCTCTAGGTGGACCGTCTCCTTCGACCCCAGCTCGGCGATGGGCAGCTTAATTTGTACCGTTGTTCCCTGACCTATTTCGCTTTGAATGTTTACGATTCCATTGTGCCGCTGGACGCTTCCATATACCATGCTCAACCCAAGTCCCGTTCCTTTATCACCTTTTGTTGAAAAGAACGGCTCAAGGCAACGGGTGCGAACTTCCTCTGGCATGCCCGTACCGGTATCGGATATTTCAAAAATAACATGATCGGGGGTGGTACGCGTTCGTAATGTGAGTGTCCCGCCTTCAGGCATTGCATCAACGCCATTGAAAATTAGATTCGTAATCGCATCACGGATCTCTGAGGCATTGCCCGACATTGCGGGGAGATTCTTAGCCAGGTCGGTATTCATCTGAATGACAACTCCATTGACATGTTGCATATCCTTCCACTTCGGCCTTGTCATAGAGATCGACTGCTCAATCAGCTCATTGAGTTGAATGGGGGCGAACCCTTCACTCTCCTGACGGTGACGGTAAAATTCGCGGAGACGTGCAACGACCTCAGCGGCGTCGTGGGCAGATGTATTGACGATCTGGACATAGCGCTGCTGCTTCTCCGTCAATGTTTCATCCCTGTATAGCAGCGAAATACCTCCCAGGATGACCGTGAGCATATTATTAAAATCATGTACGACGCCGCTCGCCATTGTCCCTAATGCCTTGAGCCGCTCCTGCTGAACAATCTGCTTCTGGGTCGCTTTGAGTTGGGCATACGCCTGGTGTAAGTTTTGGTGGAGCCGGGCATTTTCGAGTGCCATCGCAGCTTGATTGGCAAACGCAAGGAAAATATTCAGATCTTGATCCGTATATCTGGTATCGTTCAGACGATTCATTGCTTCCAGCACACCGATAACCTGACCCGCCGAATTTCTTAGGGGAACACAAATCAGTGACCGGGTTTCAAAGCCAGATTCTGCGTCAACACCGCTGTAGTGCCTTGGGTCATTTTTGGCATCTTCGACAATAATCGGCTCATTATATTTGGCAGCCCAGCCTGCAATCCCTTCACCAGACGGGAGTTTTCTGCCAACAATCTTCGCCTTTACCGGTCCGGTCGGGATGTAAATTGTGAGCTCTTGGGTCTGTTCGTCCAACATCATCAGCGAACTGGCTTCAGAGCAGACCAACCGCCTTGCCGCTTCCATAATCCGCGTGAGGAGGGGATCCTGTTGTAGCGTCGAGTTGATTTCATGCATGACCTCAATCAGCGCGTTGAGTCGATAATCCTGCTCGATCCACGGCGAAATCACCCAATCGATTTCATCCGTATATTCAATGCCCATTTCCGCTGCACGCTCGCGCAGCAAACGATACTGCTCCCGGACCCGTTCTGGAACCAGATCGGCCATTGCCTCTTGGAGTTGTCCTTGATCTTCGGTCTCCGCCTCCTTTAGACAAACGCCAACATGGTAAGCAAAGGGTTGGGAAGTTTTCTTGACGCTCTTTTTGAAGCACCAAGTGGCAACTCCTTCAAAGGTCACAGCCTGCCTATTTGGCTCAGTTGCCAACTTGATTCGCAAACCTGAACCCGGGGGAATCTCCTGCGAACAGGTCAACTCCAGCCCAGCAAATGGGTAGCTGACATCAACCAATTTGCCGGTGAGATCTGTACCGCAATCGGTCAGGCGAATCTGCAATTTAACATCAGTTGTGACTGTGAATCGTCGAAACCGACGCTGACACCGTTGCTTTGTTTGTGTAATCTGCATCGCACTTGCCTCCCTGT